>NZ_JBICYR010000016.1:192212-194901 GCF_043201175.1 Streptomyces sp. NPDC048337 | reverse complement strand
CCCGGCGGGCCGGGGCGGCCCCGGGGGGGGGCGGGGGGACCCCGGGGGGGCCGGGCCCCGCCCCGGGGCCCCCCCTGACCCGCCGCACCCCCCCTCCCCCCGACCGGTGCGGCTGCGGGACGGACCTTCCCCCGTCGCGGTCCCGCAGCCGCACCCACGCCCCGCGGGCAGTCCCGTCCGCACCACCCGCCCCTGGGAGGCCCGACATGACCCGCGCCGCGTTCTTCGACGTAGACCACACGCTCACCACCTCGGTGGGGCTGTTCCGGTTCCTCTCGTACTGGTACGCCGCCACCGGCCGGCCGCCCCACCACTACGTACGGGAACGGCAGCGGTTCAAGGCCATGACGGCCGCCGGCATCCGCAGGGAGGAGACCAACCGTGCCTACTTCGGTCTGTACGCCGGAGTCGACCGGGCCCTGGTCGAAGGGCTCGCGCGGGACTGGTTCACCGCCGAACTGACGGCCGGCGGCCACTTCAACGAGCCGGTCCTGACCGCCCTGCACGACCACCGGGCGGCGGGCGACCTGATCGTCCTGGTCTCCGGCTCGTTCCCGGCCCTGCTGGAGCCGCTGGCCGACCAGGTCGGCGCCCACCACATCCTGTGCTCGGAGCCGGAGACCGACCCGGTCACCGACACCTACACCGGCCGTCTGGTCCGCCGCCCCCACCAGCCGATGATCGGCCAGGCCAAGGCCGACGCGGTACGCCTCTTCGCCGCCGCCCACCGCATCGACCTCGCGGCGTCCACCGCCTACGGCGACCACGTCTCCGACGTCCCGATGCTGGAGACCGCCGGCCGGGCCGTGCGCGTCGGCTGCGATCCGACCCTCCGCCAGCTCGGCGCCCGATCCGGGTGGGGATACCTGCCCGGCGCACCCGACCCGCACCCGCTCCCGCTGCCCGACCCGGCCGCCGTCCGCATCCCCGAAAGGCTCCTGCCGTGACCAGCCCCGTGACCAGTCCCGCGAACCGGGCCGCGCAGAGGACCGCCGTCGTCGGCGCCTACGGCGCGGGCAAGACCACCCTGATCCGCGCGGTCGGCGCCGCCACCGGGATCCCGTCCGCCCACGGCAGGCCCATGCGGGACCCGGTGGGCAGCGTGCCCAAGCCCCTGGAGGAGGCCACCGCACCCGAACTCGTCCAGCTGGTCGTCCGCCGCCTCACCGAGCGCGTCCTGGCCGAGGCCGCCCTGCCGGGCGCGTTCCTCTCCGACGGCTCCCTGCTCCACGAGTGGGTCTACGCCACCGTCCGGCTCGCGGTCGGCCTCCACCCGGACGAGGACGTCCCGTACGAGGCGGTGCGGGCGGCCGAAGGCCCGTACCACGAGGTGCTCGACCACCTGGGCCGGGAGATCGTGCACCGCGCCCTGGCGGGCTACGACACCTTCGTTCACCTGCCCGTCGAGTTCCCGCTGGGCGACCCGGTCCCGCCCATCAGCGAGCACTTCCGGGCCCTGTCCGACCGGCTGCTGCTGGACACCCTGGCGGGGGCCGGAGTCACCGTCCACACCGTCACCGGCTCCCCGGACGAACGGCTCGCCGCGCTCACCGCCCTGACCACCGCCTGACCCCCGACACCGGAAGAACACCACCATGCAAGCCATCGGCATCCCCGCCTACGGAGCCCCCGAGGTCCTCGCCCTCGTGGAGCGGCCCCGGCCCTCCACCGAGCCGGGCCACGTCCTGATCCGTGTCGCCGCGGCCGCCGTCAACCCGACGGACCTCATGCTGCGCGCCGGTGAACTCGACGCCTACATGACCGGTTTCCCGCGCCCGTACACCCCGGGCATGGACGCCTCCGGCGAGGTGGTCGAGGCCGGTCCGGGCGTCACGGACCTCGCGCCGGGCGACCGGGTGATGGCCTTCGTCAACCCCTTCACCCCGCTCGGCGGAGCCCAGGCGGAGTACGTCGCCGTCCCGGCCGACCAGGCCGTGCGCGTCCCCGACGAGCTGCCGCTCGCGGAGTCCGCGGGGCTCCCCATGAACGGCCTCACCGCCCACCAGGCGCTGAGCCTGGCGGCCCTCCCGCCGGGCGCCACGATCGCGGTCACCGGCGGCGCCGGAGCCCTGGGCGGCTACGCCGTCGAGCTGGCCCGGTACCAGGGGCTGCGGGTCCTCGCCGACGCCCACGAGGCCGACCGCGAGCTCCTCACCCGGCTCGGCGCGGACTGCGTCGTCCCCCGCGGGGCCACCGCGGAGGAGACCGCGGCGGCGTACCGGGCCGCGGCGCCGGGCGGGGTGGACGCGCTCATCGACGCCGCCGTGCTCGGCGAGGCCGCCCTGGGCGCGGTGCGGGACGGCGGCACGCTCGTCACGTGCCGCCCGTACGAACTGCCCGCCACCCGGGGGATCACCGTGCACCAGGCCTTCGTCATCGCCCACCCGGACAAGAAGGCCGCCCTCACGGAACTCGCCGCCCTGGCCGCCAAGGGGGCCGTGACCCTGCGCACGGCCGGTCTCTTCCCGGCGGCCGAGGCCGCCCACACGCACACGCTGCTGCACCGCGGCGGCGTCCGAGGCCGCCTGATCCTCACCTTCTGAGGACGGGCACAGGAGTCGGGGGGGGGGGCCCGGGGGGGGGGGCCCCCCCCCCCCCCCAACCCCCCCCCGGGGGCCCCCCCACAACCCCGGCCCAAAACGCCCCAAGCTGCCGCGGGCGCCCGGGCCTTTTCACCCCGGGGGGGGGA
>NZ_JBICYR010000016.1:0-192202 GCF_043201175.1 Streptomyces sp. NPDC048337 | reverse complement strand
GGCGGCGCCCCCGGGGGGGGGGGGGGCGGCCCGGCCCCCCCCCCCCCGCCGCGCCCCCGGGGGGGGGGGGGGGGGCCGGGGGGGGGGCCCCCCCCCCCCGACCGATCACCTGCGGCGGGCTAGAGGCCCAACTCCTGGGCCAGTACGGCCGCTTGGACGCGGCTGCGCAGGCTCAGTTTGCCCAGGAGGCGGCTGACGTGTGTCTTCACCGTTGCCTCCGCCATGTCCAGCCGTACGGCGATCTCCGCGTTCGACAGGCCCTCGCCCAGGCAGGACAGGACCTCGCGCTCGCGCCGGGTGAGCGTGTCCAGGGCCGGCGGGGCGGCCGGCCTGGCCGGGGGCGCCGGAGCCGCGAACTCGGCGATCAGCCGGCGGGTCACCGCCGGGGCGATGAGACCCTCCCCGCGCGCCACCGTCCGTACGGCCTCGACCAGTTCCGCCGCCTCCGCGTTCTTCAGGAGGAAACCCGCGGCCCCGGCGCGCAACGCCCCGAACACGTACTCGTCCAGGTCGAAGGTGGTCAGGACCAGCACGTCCGCCAGGCCCTCCGCCACCACCTGGCGGGTCGCGGACACCCCGTCGAGCCTCGGCATCTGCACGTCCATGAGGACCAGGTCCGGCCGCAGCTCCCGGGCCAGGCGCACCGCCTCCTCCCCGTCGGCCGCCTCGCCCGCCACCTCGATGTCGCCCGCGCTGCGCAGGATGAGCACCAGCCCGGCCCGTACCGCGCTCTGGTCCTCCGCCACCACGACCCTGATGGTCACGCCTCCACCGCCTTCTCCTCCGCGGGCAGCGTCGCCCGCACCCGCCACACGCGGCCGGACCGGCCCGCCGTGAACTCCCCGCCGAGCAGCTCCGCCCGTTCCCGCATGCCGATCAGCCCGGCCCCCGAGCCGGGGGCGCGGGGACCCGGCCGGTCCCCGTACGGCGAGTCCACGGCCACGGACAGCCGTCCGTCCGCACGCGCCACGCGGACCGTGACCGTGCCCGGCACGGCGTGCTTGAGGGCATTGGTCAGCGACTCCTGCACGATCCGGTACGCCGCCAGCTCCACCGGGGCCGCCGCGGGCCGCCCGGGCGGCCGCTCGTCGTGCAGTACGAACTCCAGCCCGCTCGCCGAGCCATTGGTACGGGCCTGGCCGAGCAGGGCCTCCAGGCCGTCCAGCGAGGGCATCGCCACGGCCTCCTGCTCCGCCCCGGCGTCCCGCAGCAGCCCGATCAGCCGGCGCATTTCGGCCAGGCCCTGGACGCTGTTCTCGCGGATCACCCCGAGCGCCTCGCGGCTGGTGTCGGCCCGGTCGATGGAGAGCGCGGCGGTGGAGTGGATGGCGATGGCGGAGAGGTGGTTGGCCACCATGTCGTGCAGCTCCCGGGCCATCCGGGCGCGCTCGGCCGTGACGGCCTGGGCCCGGTCCATCTCGGCCAGCAGCGCGGTCTGCTCGGCGCGCAGCCGGGCGGCCACGGCGGCCTCGCGGTGGTTGCGCAGGGTGGCGCCGGTCAGGGCCGGGCCGAAGCTCACGATGCCGGTGACCACGCCGATGAGCAGGGCCTGCGGGGTGCGCAGCCAGGCCACGGCCCCGATGGTGACGGCCACCGTGAGCAGGCCGGTGGTCACCGGAAGCCGCCGGGCCAGCGCCGGGCTGCCGTAGACCACGGCCGCGTACATCAGGTCGGTGAAGATCAGGACGGAGGCCAGATTGCCCACCGTGAGCTGGTCCGCGACGATCGCGAGGGTCCCGATGAACAGCGCGGTGCGCGGGTGCGAGCGGCGGACGAGCTCCAGGGTGCCGAGGGTCAGCAGCGGTACCAGGGCCGCCCAGTCGGGCAACAGGTGGCGGCCCGCGTTGGAGTACACCCCCAGGCCCCACAGCACGAGCCCGGCGCACACGCTGGCCACGGCGAGGAGCACGTCGTCTCGGTGGGGGCGGGGAATCGTCACGGGACCATCCAACACGGTGCGGGGGGCCGCGACCTCGGCGGAGAGGCCGAGTCCGCGGCCCGCCGGTACACCGAAGGATGCAGTCACGGTTCCTCTGCGCAGACGACGTATCGCGGCAAGGGCGCCCGCAGGCTGGGAGGGACCCGAAAGGAGACCCCTGTGATCGTCACGCTGATCGTGGCCTGCGAGGTCGGATTCTGGCTGCTGCTGGCGGGCGGTCTGGCCCTGCGGTACCTCGCGAGGATGCCGCGGCTGGGCGCCGCGGTCCTGCTGTGCGAGCCGCTGCTGGAACTGGTCCTGCTGGCGGTCACCACCCTGGACCTCAAGAACGGCGCCGCGCCGGACTGGAAGCACGGCCTGGCCGCGCTGTACATCGGCTACACCGTCGCCTACGGCCACTACACGGTGAAGTGGCTCGACGGCCACGCCGCGCACCGGCTGGCCGGCGGGCCGAAGCCGGCCGGCGCCGGGTACGGCAAGGCCCGGGCCGTGCACGAGTGGAAGCTGTGGATCCGTACCGTCCTCGCCGCGGCCGTCGCCCTCGCTCTGCTCCAAGGGGCGATCTGGTACGTCGGCGACGCGGGCGATGTCAGCTCCCTCAAGGCCTGGCAGTTCGGCGCGCTGCGGGCGGTCGGCATCCACGCCCTGGTCGCCGCCGCCTACACGCTGTGGCCGAAAAGGGCCCCGGAGCGGGTCGGCTAACGCTCGCCGCCCGGCACCCACAGCACGTCCCCGACCTCCCTGTTGGCCGTCCTGGCCAGGATGAACAGGAGGTCGGAGAGGCGGTTCAGATAGGTCGCCGTCAGCGGGTTCATCACCTCGCCGTGCACCTCCAGCGCCGCCCACGTGGAGCGCTCGGCGCGCCGGACCACCGTGCAGGCCTGGTGCAGCAGGGCCGCGCCCGGGGTGCCGCCCGGGAGGATGAAGCTGCGCAGCTTCTCCAGCCGCTCGTTGAAGGCGTCGCAGTCGGCCTCCAGCTTGTCCACGTAGAACTGCTCCACGCGCAGCGGCGGGTACTGCGGGTTCTCGACCACGGGGGTGCACAGGTCCGCGCCCACGTCGAACAGGTCGTTCTGCACGCGGACGAGGACCTTGACCACCTCCGGCGGGAGCTGCCCGAGGGCGATCGCCGTGCCGATGGCCGCATTGGCCTCGTTGGTGTCCGCGTACGCGGAGATCCGCACGTCGGTCTTGGCCGTGCGGCTCATGTCGCCGAGGGCGGTCGTGCCCTTGTCGCCGGTGCGGGTGTAGATACGCGTCAGGTTCACCATGCCGCCAGCGTAGTCCGCGCCCAACTGCAAGGCCCTCGGGGAGCGGTGGGCCGGACCGGTGTGATGTCCGTCATCTGAGACGTGACGCGTGTTACTTCGCGGTCACACCGCACCGCCCGGGCGCTAGTCTCCGCCGAAGAGGCCGCATGACCGGGCCGATTCGAGACCGGGTCGTTTGAAGTGTGAAGAACGTGGGGTGTGAAGTGGCAGGGAAGCTCGCCGTCATCGGTGCCGGACTCATGGGGTCCGGAATCGCTCAGGTCTCCGCTCAGGCGGGCTGGGACGTCGTACTGAGGGATGTCACCGATGCCGCGCTGACCCGTGGCACGGACGGGATCAAGGCCTCGTACGACAAGTTCGTCTCCAAGGGGAAGATGACGGCCGAGGACGCCGAGGCCGCGCTCGCCCGGATCACGACCACCACCGAGCTCGACGCCGCCGCCGACGTGGACATCGTGGTCGAGGCGGTCTTCGAGAAGATCGAGATCAAGCACGAGATCTTCCGCACCCTCGACAAGATCGTCCGCGAGGACACGATCCTGGCCTCCAACACCTCCGCCATCCCGATCACCAAGATCGCGGCGGCGACGGAGCGCCCGGAGCGGGTCGTCGGCGCGCACTTCTTCTCGCCCGTCCCGATGATGCAGCTCTGCGAGCTCGTCCGCGGCTACAAGACGAGCGACGAGACCCTCGCCGCCACCCGCGCGTTCGCCGAGTCCGTCGGCAAGACCTGCATCGTCGTCAACCGCGACGTCGCCGGCTTCGTGACGACCCGTCTGATCTCCGCCCTCGTCGTCGAGGCCGCAAAGCTCTACGAATCGGGCGTGGCCTCCGCCGAGGACATCGACATCGCGTGCAAGCTGGGCTTCGGGCACGCGATGGGCCCGCTGGCCACGGCGGACCTCACGGGCGTCGACATCCTGCTGCACGCCACCAGCAACATCTACACCGAATCCCAGGACGAGAAGTTCGCGCCGCCGGAGCTCATGCGCCGCATGGTCGACGCCGGCGACATCGGCCGCAAGAGCGGTCAGGGCTTCTACAAGCACTGAGCACCATCGTTCGAATGCCATCACCCCACGGGGTGAATTAGGTATCGGTTCGCTCACGGTCGGCAACTTCCCTGCCCGTGCGGCAGTCAGTTGCAGTGAGAGTTGCCGACCACGGACCAGTCGGACCATACGTACGCAGTACTGCCGGGAGTACACATGCACATCAGGGGCGACCACGTCGAACTCGCTGTCGGGGGTCGCCTCGACGTGCGCAGCGCGGCGGACGCCCGTACGGCCCTCCACACCGCCCTCGACGACGGCCACGGCGACCTCGTGCTCGACCTCACCGGGCTCGACTCCTGGGACGCCACCGGCCTCGGCGTCATCATGGGCGCGCACCGGAGGGCCGGCCGGACCGGACGGCGGCTCGTCCTGCGCGGGGTGCCCCCGCAGATGCAGCGACTGCTCGTCGCCACCCGGCTGCACCGGATCCTGGCGATCGAGGGCGGCCTGGAGGCGGAGTCCCTTCCCCGAGTGTGAACGGCGTGTTCCGTTTTCCTGCGGAAACGTAACGGTCCGGTGGTGATGGCCCCCCTGCGGTTCCGGCGTGTCCGGCCACTGGTCTAGGGTTCGGGCGGAAAACCGGACCAGTCGCATGAGCGGCGTGCCAAGGCCGGGAGGTACGACGGCGAGGCGCACGGCCCGCGATCGGGGGACTTGGTCATGGACCGAACACAGGGGCAGACCCACCCGGAGGAGCTGTCCGGGCCCGCCGGCAACCCGGCCGCGCCGGCGCCCGCCCGCATCGTCAGCCTGACCGCGGGCGACTACACCCTCACCGTCAACCCGGTCGACGGCAGCGAGATAGAGCCGATCCGCCCCGGCACCGCCGCCGGCCGCCCCGCCAAGCGCGACGCGGCCGCCCGCGGCGCCCGGGACGCGGCCGCGCGTCCGCCCGTACTGCCCGGGGCTCCCGCATCCGCGCCGCCCCTGTACGCGCGTGAGGAGGAGCGGGAGCGCCTCGTACGGCTGCTGGCCCGAGGGCGGTCCGTGCGGCTGACCGGCCCCGCCGGATCGGGTCGTACCGCGCTGCTCGACGCGGTCGCCGACCGGTGCGCCGGGCTCGCCCCCGACGGCGTCGTACGGCTCTCCGGGCACGGCCACCAGCAGCCCGGCGAGCTGCTGCACGCCCTGTACGCCACCGTGTACGAGGCCTCGGACCAGCGGCCCGACCGCATCGAACTCCTCTCCCGCGTACGGGACATCGGCGCCGTGGTCCTCCTCGACGACCTGGAGATGGGCGGCCCCGCCCTCGACGAACTCCTGCGGGCCACCCCCGAATGCGCCTACCTGCTCGCCGCGACCCCCGAGACCCGGGCCCCCTCCGACGACTCGCACCTGGAGGAGGTCTTTCTCGGCGGGCTCGGCAAGTCCGACTGCCTGGAACTCCTCGAAGCGGGCATCGGGCGGCCCCTGACGGACCTGGAGACCGCCTGGGCGGGCGACCTGCGCTTCGCCTCCGAGGGCCTGCCGCTGCGCTTCGTCCAGGCCGCCGCGCTGCTGCGGCAGCGCGACGAGCTCAACCACACCGACGAGGACGACGACGAGGAAGAGCCCGGCGTCTTCGAGGAACGCCCGCGCGACGCCGTGGAGGTGCCGCTGCCGACGCTCGCCGAAGGCGCGGCCCCGGCCGAGCTGCTGGCCTCGCGGGTCAGCGAGTCGGCACGTGCCGCCCTGCGGATCGCGTGCGGGCTGGGCGGGGAGATGCCGCACCACGCGCACCTGCCGGCGCTGGTGGGGGACACCCACGCGGACTCGGCGGTGGCGGAACTGCTCGCCTGCGGCCTGCTGACCGCCGTCGGGCCCCGCTACCGGCTCGCCGCCGGGGTCGCGCGGCAGCTGGAGGAGGCCGGGTACGGGGACACCGCGGCGGAGGGGGCCCGGACGGCCGCCCGGCACTATGCCTGGTGGACCGGGCACACCTCGGTGACCCCGGAGCGGGTCGCGGCGGAGGCGGACGCGGTACTGGCGGCGCTGGCCGGTGCGGACGTGGTGGCGGCGGTGCTGCTGGCGCGGACGGCGGCTCCGGCGTTCGCGGCCTCGCTGCACTGGGAGGCGTGGGAGCGGGTGCTGCGCTCGGGCGCCGAGGCCGCGCGCAAGGCGGGGGAGGTCGCCGAGCAGGCGTACTTCCACCACGAACTGGGTGTGCTCGCGCTGTGCGAGGGGCGGCTGGACCGGGCGCGGGCCGAGCTGGAGACCTCGATCGGGCTGAAGGGGGCCCTCGCCGACAAGCGGGGCACGGTCGCGGGGCGGCGGGCGCTGGCGCTGGTCGTGGACCGGGAGGCGGCCGGGGTGGCGGCATCGCCGCCGCTGCGGCTGGAGGCACCGTCGACGACGACGCCGCCCGCGCTGCCGACTGCCTCGCCGCCCGCCCTGCCGGCGGCTCCGGCGGCTCCGCCGGCTCCGGCGGCTCCGCCGGCTCCGGAGGCGGTGACGGAGGCGCTGCCGGCCGCCGCTCCGGAGGCGGTGACGCGGGTGACCCCGATCGTGCCGGTGATCGGGCGCTCGGAGGCTCCCTCGACGCTGTCGGAGGTGTTCGAGGACGCCTTCCCGCTGTCCCCGAAACCGGCCGCAGGCCCGAAGCCGGCCGCGCCGAGGCCGCCGTACGCCGAACCGCCCGCGGACTCCGCGCGGCGGCGCCGGATCCTGCTGGCCGGGGCGGGGGCGCTGACGGTGGTGGCCCTGGGCACGGTGGTGAGCCTGGCCGTGGGCTCCTCGGACTCCCCGGAGCCGACGCGGGGCCCGGCGGTGTCGTCGACGCCGACGCGGGTGGCCCCGCCGGTGGTGCCGGGTACGAGCGGGAACGATCCTGCCGCGCCGGCGCCGTCGGATCCGGCCGCGCCGTCGCAATCCGCTGCCGCGGAGCCGGGCGCGACGGGCAGCCCCGGCCCGACCGGGTCGACGCGCACGACCCCGTCGCGCAAGCCGGCCCCGACGCCGCCCTCGACCCGGCCGACGTCGGCCACGCCGAGCCCGACCCCGCCGGACCCGGGCACCCCGACGCCGACGCCGACTCCCACGCCGAGCGCTACGGCGGCGCCGACCGAGACCGTGGCCCCCCAGTCCCCGACGGCGACGACCTAGCCCATACCGGCGCGGCCGGCCCCTGCGGGGCTTCCCCCACCCCGCCCGGGTCCGGGCAGCGCCCGGGGAACGGTGGAAGGGCGGGCAGGGGACCGCTCCGCGCAGCGGCCCGCCAGGGCCGAGCCGTGCGGGCGGCGCGTCAAGAAGGATCAGAACAGGCGGAGCTTGTCGTCCTCGATGCCGCGCATCGCGTCGTAGTCCAGGACCACGCAGTCCATGCCCCGGTCCGTCGCGAGCACCCTCGCCTGCGGCTTGATCTCCTGCGCCGCGAAGACACCCCGCACCGGCGCCAGGTGCGGATCCCGGTTCAGCAGCTCCAGGTACCGCGTCAGCTGCTCGACGCCGTCGATCTCGCCGCGCCGCTTGATCTCCACGGCCACCGTCCCGCCGGAGGCGTCCCGGCACAGGATGTCCACCGGGCCGATCGCCGTCATGTACTCGCGCCGGATCAGCGTGTAGCCCTCGCCCAGCGTGTCGATGCGGTCGGCCAGCAGCTCCTGGAGGTGCGCTTCCACGCCGTCCTTGATCAGGCCGGGGTCGACGCCCAGTTCGTGGGAGGAGTCGTGGAGGACTTCTTCCATCGTGATGATGAGCTTCTCGCCCGCCTTGTTGACGACCGTCCACACACCGGCCTCGTCCCCGCTCCCCTCCTTGAGGGTGCACGGGGGCGACATCCAGTTGAGCGGTTTGTACGCCCGGTCGTCCGCGTGGATCGAGACACTGCCGTCGGCCTTCACGAGGATCAGACGGGGTGCCGAGGGCAGATGGGCGGTGAGCCGGCCCGCGTAGTCGACGGAGCAGCGGGCAATGACGAGACGCATGGTCGGCAACGCTACTCGACCGACGGGCCTCCACGCGATTCGCCCCTGAAAGCCCCGTTCGCCGATGGCGCGTTGTATGCGCATTCTCCTGGTGCGCACCCCATGGGACGCCTACCGTGGTGAGCGGGAGGTTGCCAAGCGTGCACTCTGCGTCGCGGCCTCCTTCCCTGCCCGTAAGACCCCGTCCACCAACCGGACGGGGTCGCGAGAGGAGAACCCATGTCGCTCGACGTCTCACCGGCCCTACTCGAACAGGCCGAGCGAGGCGAGGTCGACGAAGCCGCTTTCGTCGACTGCGTCCGGACCTCCCTGCCCTACGCATGGGAGATGATCAGCTCGCTGGTGGCCCAGCTGAAGGTGGACGGCGGACAGTTCGCCGACAACCAGACGCCGCCGCCCGACGAGCAGGCGCGCGGGCAACTGCTGCGCGCGCTCGCGAGTGACGCGATACGCGGTGCGCTGCAGCGGCACTTCGGAGTGCGCCTGGCCTTCCAGAACTGTCACCGGGTGGCGGTGTTCCCGCTGGATCCCTCGGTCGACGACCGGCTCGCCAAGTTCACTTCGATCCGCGGCCAGCTGCTCAACCAGTCGCCGGAACTGCGTGACTGCTAGTACGGCCGCAACGGCCGGTCGGTCTCAGCCGAGGCGGGGCAGGACATCGGCGCCGAGGCGTCGTACGTTCTCCTCCGTCGCGGCGAGATCGCCGGAGCCCTCCGTCAGGAGGGCGAAGCGGGTGATGCCCGTGCGTTCGGAGGTGGCCGCCAGACGGTCCGCCGCCAGCCGCGGGGTGCCCACCGGGTGCAGGTCGCAGAGGAGTTCCGTGTAGGCGACGGGGTCGCGCATCGCGCGTACGCGACCGTCCACGGTCACGTGGGCGTCCAGGCCCTGCTTGAGCCAGCCCGGCATCGCCTTGAGCAGCGCCTCACGGGCGTCCGCCGTGCGGTCCGCCAGCTGGCACACCCCCGCGGAGACGTGGCCGGCCCCGGCCACGTACTCCCGGGAGTGGCCCGCGGCCAGCGCCGTGGAGCGCCACAGCGCGACCATCTCGGCCTTGTCCTCGTCCCCGCAGTGCATGCCGAGCAGCATCGGCAGGCCCCGCCGGGCGGCCATCCGTACCGACCCCGGGGAGGTGCAGGCCACGATGACCTCGGGCCCCGTCCCGTCCCCGTCCAGGGCTTCCGACGGGCGCGGTACGACGGCCACCTCGCGGAAGCCGTACCGCTCGCCGGCGGCCCCGACCCGTGCCTCCGTCAGCCAGCGTCGCAGCAGGTCCAGAGCCTCCGGGAAGCCGTTCTCGTACGCGTCCAGGCCGCTCCCGAAGACCTCCAGGTCCACCCACGGCCCGCCGCGCCCCACCCCGAGGGTGAACCGCCCGCCGGAGGTCAGGTGCAGCAGCGCCGCCTGCTCGCCGAGGGCCACCGGGTGCGCGCTCGGCAGCACGCTGACCGCCGTGCCCACCCGCAGCCGCCGGGTCCGGCCCAGCAGCAGGGCCGCCAGGGTCACCGCCGAGGGGCAGACCCCGTACGGGACGAAGTGGTGCTCGGCGAGCCAGACCGAATCGAGCCCGGCCTCCTCGGCCACCTCGGCGGTCCGCACCGCCCGGTGCAGTGCCTCTCCCTGTCCCTGACCCGGGAACTGGGCCGCCAGTACAAACGCTCCTACGCGCATCGCCTCTTGCCTCCTCGCGGCTGACGCGGCCTCCCCCAGGTGGACCGGTTCTTCCTATGGCAACAACGTCCGACACGTGCCAAAGGCACGGGCTGACACGAAAGTTATTGGGATTGTCGGGCCATTGCTCTTCGCGGGGCCGCCCTTCGCCCACCACCCTGCGGGTACCCCGCCTCGCTGCGCGTAGTCTGGGAGAAAGTCACTGCCGTCCGCCCATCCGTGAGGTATACGTGTCACCGCGCCACAACCGCCCCAGGGGCGGCGAGACTCCGGAAGAACGTCCGAGCACCGGCCTCGACCGCTACGGGCTGGAGCGCACGGAGGAGTACCAGGGCGAGGACTGGAAGGTCCGGCACGTCGCGGGCGCGAGCGCGGCGGGCAAGCGCTACCGCTGCCCCGGCTGCGATCAGGAGATCCCCTCCGGCACCCCGCACCTGGTGGCCTGGCCGGAGTACGGCGGCGTGGACGACCGGCGCCACTGGCACAAGGCCTGCTGGAACGCGAAGGACCGCCGCACCTCGCGGGTGCAGCGGTCCCGTAACGCCCCCAAGTACTAGCCGGTCCTACACGTCCCGGCGGCCCACCGTCACGTACGAGGCGGCCACCGCGCCGCCCGTGACCAGCAGGATGAGCACCATGTGGGACACGTTGCCGGGCAGGGTGGCCGCGTCGGCGCCGTTCGGCATGCCGAACAGCTGCATCAGCGCCACCGGCGCGTTGTGCTCGAGGACCGCCCGTCCGATGGGCGCGGCGGAGTCCCAGATGCTGAGCATCGCGCCTATCACCGGCGGCAGCGTGACCAGGCCCAGCATCGCGGCGATGGCCCCGGCCGAATGCCGCAGCAGCGCCCCGACCGCGAGCGCGAGCACGCCGAGCAGCGTGACGTAGAGGCAGCCCACCAGCGCGCCCAGCCACTCGTCCGCCGCGTGCGGCCCGGCGCCGGCGCCGGCGTGCACGATCGCCGCGGAGATCCCGACCACGAAGACGGCGAGGGCGGTGGTGAGGAAGGCCGTGGTGCTGAAGACGAGGTACTTGGCGGTGAGCACCCGGTACCGGTCGGGGGCGGCCGTGAAGGTGGTCCGCACCAGCCCGGTGGCGTGCTCCGAGGTGATGGTCAGGACGCCGAGGACCATCACGGCGACCTGACCGACCAGCAGGCCGAAGAGGGCGGGCGTGGTGAAGGAGATGTCGACGAACTCCCGGTCCTTGCTCTGAGAGACGAAGAGCAGTCCGAAGCCGACGACGGTCACCACGAGCGAGCCGAGGGTGAAGAGGGTGGAGCGGACCGAGACCATCTTGGTCCACTCCGAGGCCACGGCGTGCCCCAGGTGCGGCCGCGGCGCGGGCAGGGGAGAGGTGTAGCCCTTCGGCTGCTCCGCCGCGGGCGGCGTCGTCGGCGTCGTGTTCGTCCCGGTCATCGGGTTCCCTCGGGGTCGTTCTTGGCGGCGCTCGCGAGCGCGCCGGGGTCGCTGGGCATCAGGAAGGGCCGGCCGCCGGCGCCGGGCGGCGGGGGCGCGAAGAAGCCCGTCTGCGGGACCTCCGGCGCCGCGGGCTCGTCCTCCCACGCCGGGAGGGTGAGCGGCTCGGGCTCCCACAGCTCGGCCCGCGGATCGTCGGTGGAGGTGTACTCGACGGAGGACTGGGTCATCCGCATGTACGCCTCCTCCAGCGAGGCCCGGTGCGGTGACAGCTCCCACAGCCGTACGCCGGCGCCGTGCGCCAGGTCCGAGATGCGGGGCAGCTCCAGCCCGGTCACGCGCAGTGCTCCGTCGGGCTCCTGGAGGACCCGCCCGCCCGCCTTGGCCAGGGCGGCACCCAGCGCGTCCCGGCCATCGGGATCGGTGTCGGCCGCGCGCACCCGAGCGAATCCGGCCGAGTTGTGCGTGATGAACTCCTGGGTGCCCATGTCGGCCAGCAGCCGGCCCCGGCCGATCACGATCAGGTGGTCGGCGGTCAGCGCCATCTCGCTCATCAGGTGCGAGGAGACCAGGACGGTGCGGCCCTCGGAGGCCAGCCGGCGCATGAGGTTGCGGACCCAGAGGATGCCCTCGGGGTCCAGCCCGTTGACCGGCTCGTCGAACAGCAGCACCTGGGGGTCGCCGAGCAGGGCGGTGGCGATGCCGAGCCGCTGGCCCATGCCGAGCGAGAAGCCCTTCGTGCGCTGCCGGGCGACGCCCTGGAGGCCGACCACGGCCAGCACCTCGTCCACCCGCTTCTCGGGGATCCCGGAGAGCTGGGCGACGGAGAGCAGGTGGGTACGGGCCCGGCGGCCACCGTGCACGGCCTTGGCGTCGAGCAGGGCCCCGACGAGCCGCTGGGCGTTCGGCAGCTCGCGGAAGGGGAGGCCGTTGATCGTGACCCGGCCCGACGTCGGCCGGTCGAGGCCGACGATCATGCGCATGGTGGTGGACTTCCCGGAGCCGTTGGGCCCCAGGAATCCCGTCACGTGACCCGGCCTGACCTGGAAGGACAGCTGGTCGACGGCGGTCTTGGCGCCGAAGCGCTTGGTCAGGCCGACTGCCTCGATCATTTTTGCTGCCCCTTACCAGGCCGGGACGACTTTCGCCCGCGTAAGGGTTAAGAGGATAACGAGGTTCCTACGGTTCCGTCCCGGGCCGGATCCCTGAGCCACCCCTGAGACCGACCCGGGGATCCCCCGGAGAGGGCGTCCTCAGGCGTCCCGCTTCCTCAGGCGTCCCGCTTCCTCAGGACCAGCAGGCCGCCGATCACCGAGGCGAGCACCCACAGCACCATGATCCCCAGTCCGGCCCACGGGCCGTACGGGGTCTCGGGGCCTCCGAAGGCGTTGGGTACGACCTGCATGATCCTCGACCCGGCGTTGCCGGGCAGGTACTGGCCGACCGTACGGGTCGCCTCGAAACCCATGAGGACGGTCGAGACGATCAGGAAGAACGGGATCAGGATGCTGATGGCGGCGACCGAGCTGCGCAGCATCGCCGCCACACCCATGCAGAACAGGGCGAGGAGCGCCATGTACACGCCGGCGCCGATCACGGAACGCAGGACGTTGTCCGCTCCGATGCCGATGCCGAAGTCGCCCAGGATCGACTGGGTGAGGAAGAACGACACGAAGCTGGTCGCCAGCCCGACGGCCAGGGCCAGCGCCCCCGCCACGGCCATCTTGCCGAGGAGGAAGCCCGTGCGGTTCGGTACGGCGGCCAGCGAGGTCTTGATCATGCCCGTGCTGTACTCGGTGCTCACGACCAGCACACCGAAGACGATCATCGCGAGCTGCCCGAACAGCAGCGAATTGAAACTCATCGCGGTGGGGTCGAAGGTGGCCCGGTCGGCCGCGTCCATGCCGGTCGTGTCGTACGTGGCGCTGAACAGCGCCGCGAACCCCACGGTGACGAGGAAGACGAGGGCGAGGGTCCAGCTGGTGGAGGCGACCGTGCGGATCTTGGTCCACTCGGACCTGAGGACGGCGGGGAACGAGGACATGGTCACTTCCCGCCCTTGCGCGTCGCCTCGAAGCCGGCGCCCCACGCGGGCACGTCGGCCGGCCGGGCCGGGTTGTCGGTGGCCCCGCCCGGAGGGAAGTCGCCCGGCGCGTGGGCGTGGTACTCGACGGAATCCGCCGTCATGCGCATGAACGCTTCCTCCAGTGAAGCCCGTTGCGGGCTGAGTTCGTGCAGCACGATCTGGTGCTGGGCGGCCAGCTCGCCGAGCCGCTCCGCGCCCACGCCGTCGATCTCCAGCGTGCCGGTGGCCGGAACGCTGATGGCGTCGATCCCCTCCGCATGCAGGACGTCCTTGAGCCGCTCCTGCTGCGGCGTGCGCAGCCGGACGTAGCTGCGCGCGTTCTGCTGGATGAAATCGGCCATCGACAGGTCGGCCAGCAGCCTTCCTTGTCCGATGACGACCAAATGGTCTGCGGTCAGGGCCATTTCACTCATCAGGTGGGAGGATACGAAGATCGTTCTCCCCTCCGCGGCCAGTGCTTTCATCAAATTGCGGATCCAGAGAATTCCCTCCGGGTCCAGACCATTGACGGGTTCGTCGAACATCAGGATTTCCGGATCACCGAGCAGCGCGGCGGCGATTCCCAGCCGCTGCCCCATGCCCAGCGAAAAACCTTTGGACTTCTTCTTGGCGACAGGAGTCAGCCCCACCAGGTCCAACACCTCGTCGACCCGGCTCTCGGGGATCCGGTTCGACTGGGCCAGGCAGAGAAGGTTGTTGTACGCACTCCGGCCACCGTGCATGGCCTTCGCGTCCAGCAGCGCCCCGATGTACTTCAGCGGCTCCGGCAGGTCCCGGTAGTGCTTCCCGTCGATCCGGACCGTGCCGCTGGTCGGGTTGTCGAGGTCGAGCATCATGCGCATGGTCGTGGACTTGCCCGCCCCGTTGGGGCCGAGGAAGCCCGTCACCACCCCCGGTCTGACCTGGAAGCTGAGGTGGTCCACGGCGGTCTTCGCGCCGAATCGTTTGGTAAGGCCCTCAAGCTCGATCATGTGGTCACGCTAGAACGGCGAAGGGCCGCACGCCACCTCCGAAAGGTGACGTACGGCCCTGCTTTGGTCGTGAACCGGGCGAACGGTACCGACCGGTAACCGTGACGCGGGGTCAGCGGCTCTGCTGCGCCGGGACACCACGCGTGACCGGCTCGTCGTCGATCGGGGAACCGGCCGCCGCGACGGCCGCGCCGGTCAGCGTCGCCAGCATCTCGCGGACGTTGGTCAGCTGCGCGTTGATGGAGTCGCGGCGGTTGGTGAGCGCCGCCAGCTCGCGCTCGGACTCGCTGCGGATACGGTCCGCCTTGGCGTTGGCGTCGGCCACGATGTCCTCGGCCTGGCGCTGCGCGGTCTCCACGGTCTGACGGGCACGGCGCTCGGCGTCCGTACGCAGCTTCTCGGCCTCCAGGCGCAGCTGCTCCGCGCGGTGCTCGATCTCCGCGAGGCGCTTCTCGGCCTTGGCCTGACGCGAGGCCAGGTCGCGCTCGGACTGCTCGCGGCGCTTGGCCAGGTTGGTCTCGAAGTCCGCGGCGGCCTGGGCGGCCTTGGCGCGGGTCTCCTCGAACAGGGCGTCGGCCTCCTCGCGCTTGGAGGCCGCGTCCTTCTGGGCCTCGGCGCGCAGGGTCGACGCGTCGCCCTTGGCCTTCTCGACGATACGGACGCCCTCGTCCTCCGCCTTCGCCTTCCGGTCGGCGGCGAACGACTCGGCGTCGTTGCGCACCTGCTGGGCGGCCGACTCGGCGAGCTCACGGTGCTGCTCGGCCGCGCGACGGGCCTCCTCGCGCAGGTCCTTCGCCTCCTCCTCGGCCAGCCGCAGGATCTTCTCGACCCGGGCGCCGAGACCGGCGTACGACGGCTCGGCGTCGTTCACCTGGGCCTGGGCGTTCTGCGTCTCGAGGTGCAGCTCCTCGATCCGCTTTTCCAGAGAGTTGATACGTCCAAGGGCGCTGTCGCGGTCGGAGACCAGCTTGGTAATGCGGTCGTCCACCTGACCGCGGTCGTAACCACGCCGCACGAGCTCGAAGCCGAAGGGGGAGGAAGTGTCGCTCATGGGGTTCCTGTCGAATGAGACCGATGAGGTGCTACGTGAGGTGTTAAGGGGAATCCTAGGCGCCCAAGCGGCGTGTCATCGAGTCAATCCACGTTTGATCTGGACAATGACACCCCTTTTGAGTGGCAAGGCGACGGAATGCTTGTCACCCGTTCGCCTGAACCTCCATCAGAGGCACACATCCCTGCGCACTGACTAGCCCTCCGACGACTTACCACCCGAACGAGTGGATCCCGCTGCCGCGCCGGCCTTCACGCCCCCCGCGCCCTGGCCGCCGACCGTGGGCTTTCCGCCACCCGAAGGCGCCTCGAATGATTCCAACGCCTCAAGAACGTCCTGGACACGGGAGATCTCCGCCTGAATGTCCTCGCGCCTGCGCACCAGGACCTCCAGCTCACGCCGGCCCTCCTCGACGAGCCGTTCGGCCTCCGCCTTGGCCTGCGCCAGCGCGCTCTCGGCCTCCCGGGCCAGCTCGGCCTTCTTCTGTTCGGCCTCCTTGAGAAGCGCCTCCGCCTTGCGTACCGCCGCGATGCGGACCTTGCTCGCCTCGCTGCTCGCGTCCGACACCAGCGCCTTGGCCTTCGCCTCGGCCTCCACGCTCTGCTCGGTCGCCGCCCGCACCAGCTTGTCCACGCGCTCGCCGGCCGACTTCATCTGCTCGGCCGACTCCCGGCGGGCCCGCTCGTGCAGCTCCTCGACCTCCGACTCGACGCGGCCGCGCAGCTCCTCCGCCCGCTCCCTTATGGCGGCGGCGTCCGACCGCGCGCCGACCAGCAGCTCGTCCGCGTCCGTACGGGCCTT
This sequence comes from Streptomyces sp. NPDC048337, assembly GCF_043201175.1. Taxonomy (NCBI): domain Bacteria; kingdom Bacillati; phylum Actinomycetota; class Actinomycetes; order Kitasatosporales; family Streptomycetaceae; genus Streptomyces; species Streptomyces sp. NPDC048337. Next base: position 176,040 of record NZ_JBICYR010000016.1, on the reverse strand, counting down.
CTCCACCATGGAGTTGCCCTCGACCGTCGCCTCCGAGGTGATCCGCGCGGCCTCCTTGCGCGCCGCGTCGACCATCGCGTCGGCCTGCTCCTCGGCCGCCGTGGTGGCGGCGAGGGCCTGCTTCTGCGCGTCGGAGGTGAGCTTGTCGGCTTCCGCCGCGGCCTCGGTGATGAGCCGGTCGACCTGCTCCGCGGCCTCGCTGCGGCGCTTGTTGGCCTCCTCGCGGGCCCCGTCCAGCAGCCGCTCGGACTCCGTACGGGCCTCCGCGCGCACCCGCTCCGCGTCGGTTGCCGCCTCCGCCTTGACCCGCTCGGCCTCCGACCGGGTGCGGGTCGCGTGCTCCTGCGCCGAGGACAGCGCCTCCGACGCCTCCGCGCGCAGCCGCTCGGCCTCGTTCGCGGCCTCGCCGACCGTCCGCTCGTTCGCCTTGCGGGTCTCCGCGGTGAGCCGCTCCGCTTCCGCCGCGGTCTCGGCCGTGAGCTTGTCGGCTTCCGCCGCGGCCTCGGTGATGAGCCGGTCGACCTGCTCCGCGGCCTCGCTGCGGCGCTTGTTGGCCTCCTCGCGGGCCTCGTCGAGCGTCCTCGCGGACTCCTGCTCGGCACTCGCCAGGGTCTCGTTCGCCGCGACCGTGACGCGCTCCGCCTCCGCGGTGGCCTCGCCGATGATCCGGCCGCCCTCCACCCGGGCGTCCTCCAGTACCTGCGCCGCCTCCGTACGCAGCCGCTCGGCCTCCGCCGCGGCCTCGCCGACCGTCGCCTCGTTGGCCGCGCGCGTCTCGTCGACCAGCCGGTCGCCCTCCGCGCGGGCGTCGACCAGCACGCGCGCCGCGTCCCGCTCGGCCGCGACCAGCGTCTCGGCCGCCTGGGCCGTCAGCCGCTCCGCCTTCACGCGCAGCGCCTCCGCGGCGGCCTGGGCCTCGCCGACGGTGGCCGCGTTCGCGGCCGAGGTCTCCTCGGTCAGCCGCTCGGCCTCCGCCGTGGCCTCGCCGATGAGGCGGTCCGCCTGCTCGGCGGCATCGGTCCGCAGCCGGTTGGCCTCCGACCGGGCCTCGTCCCGCGTGGCCTCGTTGGCCGCAAGGGTCTCGGCCGTGAGGCGCTCGGCCTCCGCCGTCGCCTCGGTGGTGATCCGGGCGCCCTCGGCGCGGGACGCCTCCAGGGCCTCCGCCGCCTCGCCGCGGATGCGGTTCGCGTCGTCCCGGGCGTCCGCCCGGGTACGGGCCGCGTCCCGCTCGGCCGCGGCCAGCGCGTCCGTGGCCTCCGTACGCACCCGCTGCGCGTACTCCGCGGTGTCGCCGCGCAGCTGCTCCGCCTCGGCGATCGCGTCGCCGACCGTCCGCTCCGCCAGCGCCTTCGCCGCGTCCGTCTCCGTACGCGCCTCGCTGCGGATCCGGTTGGCGTCCTCGGTGGCCCGCTCCCGCTCCGCGTACGCGTCGCCGCGGACCCGCTCGGCCTCTTCCTCGGCCTCCGTCTTCGTACGCTGCGCCGCGTGCTCGGCCGCGCTGCGCAGTCCGGTGATCTCCTCCTCGGCCTGCTCGTGCAGACCGGCCACGGAGTCCCGTACCTGCTGGGCGGTGGCCTCCGCCGCCGACACCAGCTCCGACGCGCGCCGTTCGGCCTCCTCGGTCAGCCGGGCCGCCTCGGCCTGCGCCTCCTCCGAGCGGCGGCGGGCCGCGGCCAGCAGCTCCTCGCTCTGCTCGCGGGCCTGAGCCCGCTCCTGATCGGCGTCCGTACGGGCCGACGCCAGGGTCTCCTCGGACTCCCGGCGGCGCCGGGCGGCCTCCTCCTGCGCGGCGGCCAGCGCCTCCGCGGCCTCCTCCGCGACCCGCTCGGCCGCGGCCTTCGCCTCGGCGCGCAGCCGGTCCGCGGTCTCCTGCGCCTCGGAGCGCACCCGCTCCGCCTCGGCCTCGGCCTCGCCGCGCATCCGTACGGCGACCTGCTCGGCCTCCGCGCGGACCCGGCCGGCGTCCTGCGCCGCGTCGTCCCGCAGCTGGTCGGCCTCCGTCTCCGACTGCGTCTGGAGGGTACGGATCCGCTCCGCCGACTCGGCGCGCAGCCGGTCGGTCTCCTCGGTGGTCTCCCTGCGGATGTTCTCCGCCGCCGCGCGGGCGTCGCGCAGCGTCTGCTCGGCCGTGCCCAGCCGGTTCTCGGCGTCCGTGTGCAGCCGTACGAGCTCCTCGTCGGCCTCCGCACGCTTCGCGGCCAGCGCCTGCTCGGTCTCCTCGCGCCGGGCCAGGGCCGCCGCGTCCGCCTCGGCCCGTACGGCCTCGGCCTGTTCCTCGGCTTCGGACCGCAGTCGCTCCGCCTCGGCGCGGGTCCGCTCCAGGGTCTCCTCGGCCTGCCTGCGCAGCGTGCCGGCCCGCTCGACGGCCTCGGCGCGGACCCGCTCGCTCTCGGCGGTCGCCCCGCCGCGCAGTTCGTCCGCGTCCGCCTTGGCCTTGCCGAGCAGCTCCTCGGCGGTCTTGGCCGCCTCCTCGATCTGCTGGACCGCCTCGCGGCGCGCCTCGCCGCGGATCCGCTCGCCCTCGGCGACGGCCTCCGCGCGCAGCTGCTCGGCCTCGCCGCGCAGCCTGCGGGCCTCCTCCTGGAGTTCGACCGTACGGGCCCGGTACTCCTCGGTGTCGTCCTTCGCGGCGCCCTTGAGCTCGTCGGCGGTCGCCGCCGCCTGGAGGCGCAGCCGGTCGGCCTCCGCCTCCGCCTCGCGGCGGATCCGCTCGGCCTCCTCGGAGGCGGCGCGGGTGGTGGCCCGGGCGTCCTCCGAGGCCTTGTTCAGTACGTCCTCGGCGGTGCGGGCGGCCTTCGCCAGCTGCGCCGCGGTGTCCTCGGCCGCCGCCGTACGGGCCTGCTCGCCGGCCTCGGTGCGCAGCCGCTCGGCGTCCGCGCGGGCGTCGGCCACGGCCTGCTCGGCCTCCGCCTTGAGGGCCTCGGCCTCCTTGGTGGCCTCGCCGACCAGCCGGGCCACCTGCTCCTTGGCGGTACGGGTGCGCTGGTCGTTGACGGACTCCGCCGACGCGAGCTGGCGGGCGGCGCTCTCCTTGGCCTCGGCGAGCACCTTCTCGGCCGCGGCCCGGGCCTCGCGCAGGGCGGCGTCGGCCTCCTGCACGCGGGACTCGGCGACCCGGCCCAGGTCGAGGGTCTGCTGGCGGGTCTGCTCCGCCTCGGCGGAGGTGGTGGAACGCAGCCGCTCCGCGTGCTCGGTGGCCTCCTGGGCCTGCGTGGAGGCGGCGGTCAGCAGCCGCTCGGCCTCCTTGCGGGCGCGCAGCAGGGTGGCCTCGGCCTCGGTGCGGGCGGCCTCCGCGTCGGCGGCCATCCGGCGCCGGGTCTCCTCGGCGACCCGGGCGGCCTCCGCGCGGGCGGCGTTCAGGGACTGCTCGGCCTCGGCGCGGGACTCCTCCATGAGCCGCCGGGCCTGGGACTCCGTACGGGCGCGCAGCTGCTCGGCCCAGGCCACGTTCTCGTTGACGTGGGCCTCGACGGTCTGGCGGCGCTCGTTCAGCTCCTGGTCCAGGCGCTGGCGCCGGTTGACGGCCTCGGCGTGCAGTTCGGCCTGGAGGCGCGACTGGTGCTCGGCGTGCTCCTGGAGGATGCGCTGGGTCTGCGCCCGGGCGTCGCGCAGCTCGCGCTCGGCGTCGGAGCGCATCTGGTCGGCCTGGATCTGGGCATTGCGAAGCAGCTGTTCCGCCTGATAGCCCATGTCCGCGCCGTCGTAGGCGGGGCGGGACGCCAGACTGCGGCGTACCTCGTGGAGCTTGGCGCGCAGCACCTCGACCTGGTAGCCCAGGTCCTCAGCGTGCTGGACGGCCTTCCCGCGCTCCTTCTTCAGCCGCTCCATCTCGGCCTCGAAGCGCGAGAGATGGTCGGCCTCGGCCTGATGGCTCTCCTGGCTTTCGTAGCCCCGCACAGCGCGGTCCCATCCGTCCCCTGGTCGCAAGCTCACTCCCAAATGAGCACCGTCCGCCCGCTGAACGGCGCCCCCGGGGAATGGTGTCAGATACCGGGGCAGGGGTCACAGGCCCCGACCCCGTCTCCGCACCGAACCCCGGCCGAGCCATGGCCACTCTACCGGCCGGGGAAACGGGCCATCAGTGGTCCATCAGTGCTCGGGGTTGGAGGTGACCAGTTCGGTGAGGACTCCGTGGCAGTCCTTGGGGTGGAGGAAGGTGATGGAGGAGCCCATGGAGCCCGTGCGGGGCTGGTCGTAGAGGACGCGGACGCCCTTGCCGCGGATGGCCTCCGAGTCGCCCTGGACGTCCTCGGTGCCGAAGGCGATGTGGTGGACGCCCTCGCCGTTCTTCGCCAGCCACTTGCCGACCGCGGAGTCCTCCCGGGTCGGTTCGAGGAGCTGGAGGTAGGAGGCGCCGCCGTCCGAGGTCTCGTTGATCTTCAGCATGGCCTCGCGCACGCCCTGCTCCTCGTTGACCTCGGAGTGGAAGACCTCGAAGCCGTAGGTGGCACGGTAGAACTCGACAGTCTTGTCCAGGTCGAAGCAGGCGATCCCGATGTGGTCGATTCTTGTCAGCATGGGACCAGTGCACCGCCCTGGAGGCCGGTCACGCAACGTGCGCGCGATCACACCGACAGCCCGGTGACCGTTGCCGTACCGCTCAGTACATTGACGTAAACCCTCGTTCACTCCTCTCATCCAAGGGGCTGTGCCTCATGTCCGGAACGAACAACACCACTTCAGTGATCGTCGCAGGGGCCCGCACGCCCATGGGGCGGCTGCTCGGATCGCTCAAGTCCTTCTCGGGTGCCGACCTCGGCGGTTTCGCCATCAAGTCCGCGCTGGACCGGGCCGGGATCTCCGGCGACCAGGTGCAGTACGTGATCATGGGCCAGGTGCTCCAGGCCGGCGCGGGCCAGATCCCGGCCCGCCAGGCCGCGGTCAAGGCCGGCATCCCGATGAACGTGCCCGCCCTGACCATCAACAAGGTGTGTCTGTCCGGCCTGGACGCGATCGCGCTGGCCGACCAGCTGATCCGCGCCGGTGAGTTCGACATCGTGGTCGCCGGCGGCCAGGAGTCCATGACGAACGCGCCGCACCTGCTGCCCAAGTCGCGCGAGGGCTACAAGTACGGCGCCATCGAGATGCTCGACGCGATGGCCTACGACGGTCTCACCGACGCCTTCGAGAACATCGCGATGGGCGAGTCCACCGAGAAGCACAACACCCGCCTGGGCATCGAGCGCGCCCCGCAGGACGAGTTCGCCGCCGCCTCGCACCAGCGGGCCGCCGCCGCGCAGAAGAACGGCGTCTTCGACGCGGAGATCACCCCGGTCGAGATCCCGCAGCGCAAGGGCGAGCCGGTCGTCTTCTCGAAGGACGAGGGCATCCGCCCCGAGACCACCGCCGAGTCCCTCGGCAAGCTGCGTCCCGCTTTCGCCAAGGACGGCACCATCACCGCCGGCACCTCCTCGCAGATCAGCGACGGCGCCGCCGCCGTGGTCGTGATGAGCAAGGCCAAGGCCGAGGAGCTGGGCCTGGAGTGGCTCGCCGAGATCGGCGCGCACGGCAACGTGGCCGGCCCGGACAACTCCCTCCAGTCGCAGCCGTCGAACGCGATCCTGCACGCGCTGAAGAAGGAGGGCCTGGAGGTCTCCGACCTCGACCTGATCGAGATCAACGAGGCCTTCGCGGCGGTCGCCGTGCAGTCAATGAAGGACCTCGGGGTGACCCCGGAAAAGGTGAACGTCAACGGTGGCGCCATTGCCCTGGGGCACCCGATCGGCATGTCCGGCGCCCGCGTGGTGCTGCACCTGGCGCTGGAGCTCAAGCGCCGCGGCGGCGGCGTCGGCGCGGCCGCCCTGTGCGGCGGCGGCGGCCAGGGCGACGCCCTGATCGTCCGCGTCCCCGGGGCCTGAGCACCCCGGCAGCACCCGTACCCGTACGAGAACCGAGGAGCGCAGCACGTATGACGGCGGTGGACGTCCCCCAGCTGGTGGCCCAGGCGCGTGAGGGCCGGCCGAGAGCGGTGGCCCGGCTGATCTCGCTGGTCGAGGGGGCGTCCCCGCAGTTGCGCGAGGTGATGGCGGCGCTCGCGCCGCTCACCGGCAACGCGTACGTGGTGGGGCTGACGGGGTCGCCGGGCGTCGGCAAGTCGACCTCGACCTCGGCGCTGGTGTCCGCGTACCGCAAGGCCGGGAAGCGGGTCGGCGTGCTCGCCGTCGACCCCTCGTCGCCCTTCTCCGGGGGTGCGCTGCTCGGCGACCGGGTGCGGATGTCGGACCACGCCTCCGACCCGGGGGTCTACATCCGCTCCATGGCCACCCGCGGCCACCTGGGCGGCCTCGCCTGGGCCGCCCCGCAGGCGATCCGGGTGCTGGACGCGGCCGGCTGTGAGGTGATCCTCGTCGAGACGGTCGGAGTCGGGCAGTCGGAGGTGGAGATCGCCGCGCAGGCGGACACCTCGGTGGTGCTTCTGGCCCCCGGGATGGGCGACGGGATCCAGGCCGCGAAGGCGGGGATCCTGGAGATCGGCGACGTGTACGTGGTCAACAAGGCCGACCGGGACGGCGCCGACGCCACCGCCCGGGAGCTGAACCACATGCTGGGCCTGGGGGAGTCCCGGGGCCCGGGGGACTGGCGTCCGCCGATCATCAAGACCGTGGCCGCGCGGGCGCAGGGCATCGACGAGCTGGTCGAGGCGCTGGAGAAGCACCGGGCGTGGATGGACGAGCGGGGCGTACTGGCCGAGCGGCGCACGGCGCGGGCGGCGCGCGAGGTGGAGACGATCGCGGTGACGGCCCTGCGGGCCCGAATGGCCGATCTGCACGGCAACGCCCGGCTCGAGGCGCTGGCGGCCCGGGTCGCCGCGGGCGAGCTGGATCCGTACGCGGCCGCCGACACGCTGTTGGGCAGCTTGGCGGAAGCCTGATGCGGGCGGGGCCGGGCGACCCTAGACTGGCGAACGCCCGGAATACCCCGATCCAGGGAGTGGTGGCTCATGGCCAAGCGCGGCAACAAGAAGCGAGCACGCAAGAAGAAGAAGGCGAACCACGGCAAGCGTCCCAACGCCTGACCGGAACCGCCTGACGTACTGGACGTACGAGAGGAGCCGCGCCCCGGACCAGGGGCGCGGCTCCTCTCGTGTGTGCGCCGGCCGGTGGTTTCAGTAGTTTTGGTCCTGGTCCTGGTCCTGGTCCTGGTCGCTGTCGTTGTCCGGGGCCGTCTTCCACGGGGTGACCTTGGCGGTGGTCGGGTCCACGGCGCCGTACCAGTCCTTGCCGTCGGTGCCCTTGACCTTGACGTGCCAGTACGGGGCCTTGCCCTCGTCGTCATCGTCCCAGTCGACCGCCCAGACCTTCCCCGGGTGGTCTGCCACGGCCGCCTTGATGGCCTGCTCGGCGGTGACCTTGGCGTCGATCAGCGCCTTGTACTCGGCGCTGTCCTGCTCGGTTTCCTCGTTCCGCGTGGTCACCGCGCCGCCGGCGGCGTCGACGTCCAGCTCGGCGTGGCCCCGGCCGTCCTTGCTGATCACGTCCACGTGCCAGGTGGAGCCGTCCTTGTCGAGGGACTGGACCACGCCCGGGTACTTCTTGAGCGCCGCGGCGGCCGCCCCCTGGGCGTCGACGTCGGCCCGGGCGGCGGTGGCCGCGGTCACGGTTCTCGCCGTGTCGGCGGATGCCGCCGCGGCGACCGCCACCGGTCCTCCCACCATCAGGACCACGGACGCGGCCGCGGAGATGTACACGTTGCGCTTCATGGGCTGGACCTCCTCAGGCCGGCCATGACCGCGTACCCGCGGTTGCCCGGGGGCGGGCGGCCGGCAGCGAGCGTTCCCGCTCATTGTCCGGCCGGTCGCCGCGGCCCGCCGCCGGGAGCGTGACGCCCCTGGTCAGACCTTGCCGCGGGTGCCCCGCAGGTGGTCGGCGACCGGGGTCAGGGAGGCGCGCAGCGCCGTCAGGGCCTCCGGCGGGAGCAGGTCGATGAAGTGCCGGCGGACGGATGCCACGTGGTGCGGGGCGACCTTGCGCATGGTCTCCATGCCCTCGTCCGTGAGCACCGCGAAGAGGCCGCGGCGGTCGGACTCGCAGTTCACGCGGCGGACCAGGCCCGCCGTCTCCATGCGCGTGATCTGGTGGGACAGCCGGCTCTTGGACTGCAGGGTGGCGGTCGCGAGATCGCTCATCCGCATCCGGTGCCCCTCCGACTCCGAGAGGTTCACGAGGATCTCGTAGTCGTTGTTGGTGAGTCCGAAGGGCTGGAGATCCTTTTCCAGCTGGTGCATCAGCAGTCTGCTGACGTCCAGGTGGGTGCGCCACGCGCACTGCTCGGAATCGGTCAGCCAGCGGGTGGCCGTCTCGGTCTCCATGGTCTCCATGAATGAACTCTACCTAAGAAGTTGAATTACGTACAAAGATGGGTGGCCAGAGGCCGGCGTGCGGGCCGGCCCGGGGTCACAGTCCGAAGCGGCGCTGGAGATCGCCCAGCTGCCCCGGCATCCGCGGTACGCCCAGCTGCCCCAGCGGACCCTGGCCGGCCCCCGGAACCCCCTGCGCCTGGCCCGCGGCCGCGCCGGCGCCGACCGCGCCCACCGCCTGCTCCGCCATCAGCATCTCCGACGACTGGAGCAGCACCGTCCCGGCCCCGACGAACTCGAACTGGTGCTCCTCGCCCGAGGTGCCGCCGAGCCCGGTCAGCGAGCGCAGACCGCCCATCACCCCCGACATGTAGCCGTGGTCGTAGTGGTGGCAGGGGGAGGGGCAGTCCGCCCAGCCCACCAGCGCCTGCGGGTCCACGCGCAGCGGCGGTTCCATGAACACCACCGGCCCGTTGGACGCCGCCACGAACTTCCCGGTCCCGATCAGCGTCAGGAAGCCCGGGACGATCGACTGCTTCAGGGCGAGGGAGGGCTGGTACGCGAGCAGGTTGCCCGACCGGATCGTCAGGTTGCCGTTGTCCAGGTCGTACGAGTTCACGTCGAAGGCCCGGTCGGCCAGCAGCATCTTGCCCTGTCCCTCGGCCACCACCCAGTCGCTCGCGTGCAGCGGCGAGTGGAAGCTGGTGCGCAGCAGCCGGTCGAAGCGGCCGTTGCCGATGCCGTTGAACTCGATGCTCCCGTAGTACGAGATCATCTTGCCCTTCTGCAGGAACCACTGGCTCCCCTTGAGCTCGACGCAGAAGGTGTACGCGTTCACGTTGTCGTCGGAGGGCAGGGTGTACGGGTCGAAGACGGTCGGGCCGCCGGGTCCGCCCGTCACGGGACCAAAGTTCACAGCTTCTCCTCCGAGGCCTGTACGTACACCGCGCCCTGGCCGGACAGCTCCAGCTGGAACGCCTCGCCCGAGCCGCGCCCCACCATGTCGCGCCAGCCGAGGGCGGTGGAGAGCTTGTTGCGGACGTCCCCGTGGTGGGCGACGTACGCCTGCGGGTCCACGTGGACCGGCCGGTTCGGGTGGATCGGGAGCTCGATGACCCCGCCGTGGGCCATCACGGCGACCGAGCCGTGGCCCTTGAGGGTCGTGGTGAACAGGCCCTGGCCGGTCACCTGGCCGCGGACCATGCCCATGACCCCGCCCTGCGAGCCCATGAACATCGTGCCCTGCTGCAGGGTGCCGTCGAAGGCGAGCAGCCGGTCGGCCTCGACGTAGAGGGTCTCGCCGGTCAGGTTGATCACCTGGATGTGGTGGCCGCCGTGGCCGAACATCACGGTGCCGCTGCCCTCGACGGACATCAGCGGGGTCTGCTCGTTCGCCACGCGGCGCCCGATCATGCCCATCACGCCGCCCTGGCCGCCGGTGATGCTCGGGGTGAAGGAGACGTCGCCGCGGTAGGCGAGCATCGCGCCGCGCTGGCTGTACATCTTCTGCCCGGGGACGACCTGGGCCTCGACCATCTTCGAGTTGATCTCGCGGAACGGCATCAGATGTCGCCCCCGATGGTGTTGCGCTCGCTGGGCTGCACGTACACCAGGCCCTCGCCCTCGAAGCGGATCTGGAAGGACTCGCCCGAGCCCTCGCCGATCAGCGTGCGGAAGTTGACGCCGGACTGGAAGGACTGCTGGAGGTTGCCGGTGTGCGCGATGTACGCACCCGGGTCGACGGAGAGCGGGTACTGGGCGCTGACGCGCAGCACCACCGCCGGGCCGTCGGACATGATCGCCGCCTGGCCCGAACCCTCGACGGTCGTGGTGAACAGGCCGTTGCCCGTCGTCGCGCCGCGCAGGCCGGTGAAGGTGGTGCCGGTGCGCAGACCGGCGTCGGTGCACAGCAGGTTGCTGGACTCGACGTAGAGCTTCTCGCCGCGCAGGTTGACCAGATTGATCTCACTCGCACGGTCGGCGAAGAAGCAGGTGCCGTGTCCCTGCACTTCCATCACGGTCATCTGCTCGCCGGTCAGCCGGCGGGTCACCATGCCGCGGAGGCCTTCGCCGCCGCCTGTCATCTTCTTGAAGGCCATCTGACCGTCGTACGCGACCATGGAGCCGTTCTTCGCTTTCACGGCATCCCCGGTCAGGTCGACGGCGAGCACCTTGCTGCCTTGGAGTCGGAACTGAGCCACGGGATGACGTTATCGGCAGCGGGCGGACCCGAACAGGGGCACGTGGCCGATATGTGCCACAGCCGGAGGTCCGGGGTCGGGAGCCAGAGCCCGGGGGCCCGGGGGCCCGGGTCAAGATCCCGCAAAGCGGCTGAGACACTGGGACGGACCCTGACCTCCACCCGAAGGTTCCCCGTGGACATCAAGACCGCCTCCGCCCTGCACCGGCTGCGCCTCATCTCCGTCCCGGAGGCGCTGTCGTTCCCGGCCCTGCTGATCTTCGGCTCGCTGCTGAGCCGGATCTCGGACATCGACTACCTGATGATGCCGCTCGGCATCCTGCACGGGATCCTGTTCGTCATCTACGCGGTGTTCCTGCTGGACGTGTGGAACAAGGCGAAGTGGCCGGCCAAGAAGGTCGCCCTGTTCTTCCTGCTGGCACTGCTGCCCTTCGGCGGTCTGTACGGGGACAAGCTGCTCAAGCGGGACGAGGCCGACAGCGTGATCGCGGCCCGTGCGCGCCAGGCGGCCGACGCATGATCATCGCATTCTCGGTGACCCCGCTGGGCGTCGGCGAAGAGGTCGGGGAGTACGTCGCCGACGCGGTGCGCGTGGTCCGCGAATCGGGGCTGCCGAACCGGACCGACGCGATGTTCACCACCGTCGAGGGTGAGTGGGACGAGGTCATGGACGTGGTCCGGCGCGCGGTGGCCGCGGTGGAGGCCAGGGCGCCGCGGGTCTCCTTCATCCTCAAGGCGGACATCCGCCCCGGCGTCTCCGACGGGATGACCTCGAAGGTCGAGACGGTGGAACGGCACCTGGCCGAGGGCTGACCCCGGCCCGGCTCCCTGCCCCGCGGCGGGGGATTGGCCGGTTCTCCGTCACTCCCCGGCGCGGCGAGCCCGGGCGGCTCAGGCGGGGATGCCCGTGGTCAGGGCGATGGCCAGCGGGGTGCGCTCGTACAGCACCTGGTGGCCGTGGCGGGCGGAGACGAGCAGGCCCGCCGCGTGCAGGACCCGCAGGTGCGCCGAGACCGAGGACGGGGCCAGCCCCAGGCGCCGGGCCAGGCCCGTCGTGGAGTCCGGCTCGCCGAGCGCGCACAGCACGCCGGCGCGGGCCCGGCCCAGCAGGCGGGCCAGCGAGTCCGGGGCCGCCGCCGTGGAGGCCGCCCACAGGGCGCCGATGCCGCGCGCCGGATAGACGAGGGTGGGCTGCCACGGCGGGTCGTAGCCGCCGACCACCTCCGGCCAGACGAAGGCGCTCGGCATCAGCAGCAGGCCGTCGCCCCCGAGGGCGCGGTCGTGGTGGCCGGGCTTGTCGATGGTGAGGGTGTCGGTGTCCCCGTGCCACCGCAGATCGGGATGCAGGCCGTCGAAGAGCGCCTCCAGGCCGCCGGCCGCCAGCCGCCGCGAGTGGAAGAGGACGTCCGCCTCCATGAGGCCGCGCAGCCGCGGCCAGTGCGGGGCGACCAGCGCCTCCCAGGCCCGCTCGTACAGATCGGCCAGCTCCCGCACCGCCCGTGCCGGATCCGCGAGCATCCGCTGCCCGATGTCGCTGTCCAGGGCGCCGGCGGTGCAGGCGAGGGAGCGTCGCAGGTCTTCGCGAGCCGCCTCCGGGCTGGCGGCCCGTATCCGGGCCAGCTCCTGCTCGAAGGTGACGGAGGGGCCGAGCGGGGGCGGACTGAGGAAGTCCGGATTGTGGCCCTTCTTCGGCATCAACAGCCACAGGGGGCGCAGGTCCAGTCCCTCGGCGGCGGCGCGGACCTGCCGGAGCCACGGGAGGTGGTAGCTCTGCCGGTCCGGACGGAGCAGGACCCGGACCGCCTCCTGCGTCTCCCAGCGGGGGGAGAGGGAGAAGCGGCACCGGAGCAGGTCACCGGGCCCGAAACGGAAGTGGAACCCCATACCGGCCGCGCCCTCCCCGTCCGGGAGATTCGGGTCAGGCCGAATCTCTACGCCCGCCACCCTAGTCGGCGCGAAGCTGCCCGGCATGGCAACCGTCAAGCAGACCACCGCCCCCGCCCCAGCCCCCGCCGGCTACGGCCCGGTCTTCCGGATACGGGAGTTCCGGGCCGTCTTCGCCGCGCACCTGGTGTCCGTGCTCGGGGTGGTCGTCGCCGAGATCGCGCTGACCGTCCTCGTGTACCGGGCCACCGGCTCGCCGCTGCTGAGCGCGCTCACCTTCGCCCTCGGGTTCCTCCCGTACGCCCTCGGCGGCACCCTGCTCGCCGGGCTCGCCGACCGCCACCCCGCGCGGCGCGTGCTCGTCGGGTGCGATCTGGTCTGTGCCGCCTGCGCCGCGGCCATGGCCCTGCCCGGCACCCCCGTCGCGCTGCTCCTCGTACTGCGCTGCGCGACGGCCTTCGTCGCCCCGTTGTTCCAGGGCGCCCGCAGCGCCTCCCTCCCCGACATCCTGGGACCCGGCGAGGCCTTCGTCCTCGGGCGCTCGCTGCTGCGGATGGTGGCCCAGAGCGCCCAGCTCATCGGCTTCGGCCTCGGCGGGCTGCTGCTGACCGTTCTCCCGCCGCGCGGGGCCATAGCCCTGACCGCCGCCGGATTCCTCGGCTCCGCACTGCTCCTGCGCCTCGGCACCCGCAGCCGCCCCGCCCGCGCGGGCTCGCGCGAGTCCCCGCTCCGGGGGCTGCGGGCCGTGCTCGGCGACCGCCGCATCCGCGCGCTCACCCTCCTCTTCTGGCTGCCGCCCGTCTTCCTCGTCGTACCGGAGGCCCTGCTCGCCCCGTACGCCGCCGGGATCGGCGCCGGCACCGCCGCGCTCGGGGTGCTGATGTGCGCCCTGCCCGTCGGCACCATCGCGGGTGAACTGTGGGCCGGTTCCGCACTCACCGCCCGAACGCGTTCGCGGATCACGGCCCCGCTCGCCGCCGCCGGACTGCTGCCGCTGCTGCTGTACGCCGCCCGGCCCGGGGTGCCGGTCGTCCTCGGCGCCCTGCTGCTCGCGGGGCTCGCCCACGCCCACACCCTCGGGCTCGACCAGTGGTACCTGGCCGCCGTCCCCGACGACCTGCGCGGACGCGCGATGACCCTGCTCAGCACGGGGCTGATGACCCTCCAAGGCGTCGGCATGGCCCTGGCCGGCCTCGCCGCCGAATTCCTGCCGGTGCACGTGGTCGTCACCGGGGCCGGACTCACCGGCACGGCCGTCGTCCTGCTCCTGCTCGCCGAACTCCGGGCCGCGACCCCGAAGTCCGTGGCGGCCGAGGAGTGAGACGGGGCTCCCGGTCATATGACCGCCCGGTAGGGTCTGGTCCGTGCCCAAGCCGCTCAGCCTTCCCTTCGACCCCATCGCCCGCGCCGACGAGCTCTGGCAGCAGCGCTGGGGACCGGTGCCGTCAATGGCCGCCATCACCTCGATCATGCGGGCGCACCAGATCCTGCTCGGCGAGGTCGACGCGGTGGTCAAGCCGTACGGACTGACCTTCGCGCGGTACGAGGCGCTGGTGCTGCTCACCTTCTCCAAGGCCGGCGAACTGCCGATGTCGAAGATCGGCGAGCGGCTGATGGTCCACCCGACGTCGGTGACGAACACCGTGGACCGGCTGGTGCGGTCCGGACTCGTCGACAAGCGGCCCAACCCGAACGACGGCCGCGGCACGCTCGCCTCCATCACGGACAAGGGGCGCGAGGTCGTCGAGGCCGCCACCCGGGACCTGATGGCGATCGACTTCGGCCTCGGCGCCTACGACGCCGAGGAGTGCGCGGAGATCTTCGCCCTGCTGCGCCCCCTGCGGGTCGCGGCCGCGGACTTCGAGGAGAGCTAGGGCCTGTCGTCAAAGCCCGTCTGCCCCGCGACGCCTGGCACGCACTCTCGCCGCGCCGGGCGAAAGCCAAGTACGTCCAGTACGCGGGCTTCCGCCCGGCGCACCGAGAGCACGCACCAGACGCCGCGGGGCCGCCCTGCGGTCGACGACGCGACTTTGACGACAGGCCCCAGGGGAGAGCCGGGGGCGTCCGGCGGATCAGGACGAGGCGGGACCCGGGCCGGCCGCCGACCCCGGCCCCCGGTCAAGATCGGCCAAAGCGGACGGTTAGGCTCGACGCCATGAAACGCAGTGTGCTGACCCGCTACCGGGTGATGGCTTTCGCGACCGCCGTGATGCTGCTGGTGCTCTGCACCTGCATGCTCTTCAAGTACGGTTTCGACAAGGGCGCCGACCTGACCCTCGTGGTGTCCCAGGTCCACGGCGTGCTCTTCATGATCTACCTGGTCTTCGCCTTCGACCTGAGCTCCAAGGCCAAGTGGCCCTTCGGCAAGATGCTCTGGGTCATGATCAGCGGCACCATCCCGCTGGCCGCGTTCTTCGTCGAGCGCAAGGTCCGCGCCGAGGTCGAACCGCTGGTCGCGGACGATCTCGCGACCGCGAACGCCTAGTCCGCCAGTAGGGCGCCGGCAGTGCGCCACTAGGGCGAACCCACCCCGGGGGGCATCTCCCCCGGGGTTGCCCATCGACATTTACTAGGACGTCCTAGTAAATTCATGGGTATGGAAGCTGACGCCATCGAGGAGGGCCGCCGCCGCTGGCAGGCCCGTTACGACAAGGCCCGCAAGCGCGAGGCAGACTTCACCACGCTCTCCGGCGATGCCGTCGATCCGGTCTACGGGCCCCGGCCCGGCGACGCGTACGAGGGGTTCGAGCGCATCGGGTGGCCGGGGGAGTACCCCTACACCCGCGGCCTCCACGCCACCGGGTACCGCGGGCGTACCTGGACCATCCGGCAGTTCGCCGGGTTCGGGAACGCCGAGCAGACCAACGAGCGCTACAAGATGATCCTGGCCGCCGGCGGCGGCGGGCTCTCCGTGGCCTTCGACATGCCGACCCTCATGGGGCGGGACTCCGACGACCCCCGCTCGC
Source organism: Streptomyces sp. NPDC048337 (assembly GCF_043201175.1). Classification (NCBI taxonomy): domain Bacteria; kingdom Bacillati; phylum Actinomycetota; class Actinomycetes; order Kitasatosporales; family Streptomycetaceae; genus Streptomyces; species Streptomyces sp. NPDC048337. The sequence continues at coordinate 160,694 of NZ_JBICYR010000016.1, read as the reverse complement.
TGGGCGAGGTCGGGCACTGCGGGGTCGCCATAGACTCCGCCGCCGACATGGAGGTCCTGTTCAAGGACATCCCGCTCGGCGACGTGACCACCTCCATGACCATCTCGGGCCCCGCCGTGCCCGCCTTCTGCATGTACCTGGTCGCCGCCGAGCGGCAGGGCGTGGACCCCGCCCTCCTCAACGGCACGCTCCAGACCGACATCTTCAAGGAGTACATCGCCCAGAAGGAGTGGCTCTTCGAACCCGAGCCGCACCTGCGCCTCATCGGCGACCTCATGGAGTACTGCGCCAAGGGCATCCCCGCCTACAAGCCGCTCTCCGTCTCCGGCTACCACATCCGCGAGGCCGGGGCCACGGCCGCGCAGGAGCTCGCCTACACCCTCGCCGACGGCTTCGGCTACGTGGAGCTGGGCCTCTCGCGCGGCCTGGACGTGGACCACTTCGCCTCCGGCCTCTCCTTCTTCTTCGACGCCCACCTCGACTTCTTCGAGGAGATCGCCAAGTTCCGCGCCGCCCGCCGCATCTGGGCCCGCTGGATGAAGGAGGTCTACGGGGCCAAGAGCGAGAAGTCCATGTGGCTGCGCTTCCACACGCAGACCGCCGGGGTCTCGCTCACGGCGCAGCAGCCGTACAACAACGTCGTGCGCACCGCCGTGGAGGCCCTCGCGGCCGTCCTCGGCGGCACGAACTCCCTGCACACCAACGCCCTCGACGAGACCCTCGCACTGCCCAGCGAGCAGGCCGCCGAGATCGCCCTGCGCACCCAGCAGGTGCTGATGGAGGAGACGGGCGTCGCCAACGTGGCCGACCCGCTGGGCGGTTCCTGGTACGTCGAGCAGCTCACCGACCGCATCGAGGCGGACGCAGAGAAGATCTTCGACCAGATCAAGGAGCGCGGGCTGCGCGCCCACCCGAACGGGCAGCACCCCATCGGGCCGATCACCTCGGGCATCCTGCGCGGCATCGAGGACGGCTGGTTCACCGGGGAGATCGCCGAGTCGGCCTTCCAGTACCAGCGGTCGCTGGAGAAGGGCGACAAGCGCGTCGTCGGCGTCAACGTCCACCACGGCTCGGTCACCGGGGACCTGGAGATCCTGCGGGTCAGCCACGAGGTGGAGCGCGAGCAGGTGCGCGTCCTCGCCGACCGCAAGGGCCGCCGCGACGACGCGAAGGTGTCGGAGTCGCTGGCCGCGATGCTCGACGCCGCCCGGGACGGGTCGAACATGATCCCGGCCATGCTGGACGCCGTGCGGGCCGAGGCCACGCTGGGAGAGATCTGCAACGTCCTGCGCGAGGAGTGGGGCGTCTACACGGAGCCCCCGGGCTTCTGAGCCCCGCCGCACGAAGGCCGCTCGCGTCCGCCCCGTACGGGGCGGACGCGAGCGGCCTTCCCGGCGTTCAGGCCGGGGTCGGGCCCCGGAGGCCGTGCATCAGGAGGGCTGTGAAGGCGGACACCCAGAGCTCGTCCACCGGCTCCGAGCTGACCAGGGCGCGGTGCACCACCGTGCCCGCGATCACGTCGAAGATCAGGTCCGTCGTGTGGCCGGCGACTGCCTCGTCCTCCTCGTACGGGAGCTCCCCGCGGGCCTGGGCGCGTTCGCGGCCCAGTACGACGAGACGTTTCTGCCGGTCCACGATGGCCGACCGGATACGGTCGCGCAGGGCCTCGTCCCGGGTGGACTCGGCGACCACCGCCATCAGGGCCGTACGGGCCTCCGGGCGCCGCAGCAGCGCCGCGAACTGCAGGACCACGTACTCGATGTCGGCTTCGAGGGAGCCCCGGTCCGGGAGTTCGAGCGCGTCGAAGAGCTCCGCGACCGCGTCCACGACCAGCTCGTTCTTGCCCGCCCAGCGCCGGTAGAGGGTGGTTTTGGCCACCCCGGCCCGGGCCGAGACATCGCCCATCGTCAGCTTCGACCAGCCCAGCTCCACCAGCGCGTCCCGGGTGGCGGCGAGGATGGCCGCGTCCGCCGCGGCGCTGCGGGGGCGGCCGGGGCGGGCGGGGCTGGAGCCGGGACTGGGGTTGCGCATGGCCGAGACCATACCCGCCGGTAGCCATCTGGCCGGATCCCGGCGCGCTGTGGGCCAGATCACGGGCGCCGGAGGGCCGGGAGGAGTTACGCTACGGCTCGTAGCGTAAGAGCGACAACCACGCGAAGGGCTACAGGCGCCAGGTGGGGACCCGGCGCCGCACCACAGAACGGCCTCAGGGCCAGGGCAATTCACGCGATCTTTTTCATCGGCGCGCACACACGGGGGAGGATGTACGCATGCAGCCCAGAAACATGTCCATGAGCGGCGTCGTCGACCTCGCCGCGGTGAAGGCGGCCGGTGAGGCCAAGGCCAAGGCCGAGCAGGCCCGCGCCGAAGCGGCGCGGCAGGCGGCCCAGGGCGGCGGGGCCGGTCCGGCCCCCGGCGCCGTGCCGCCCTCCGCGCTCGTCATCGACGTCGACGAGGCCGGCTTTGAACGCGATGTGCTCCAGCTCTCCGCCGAGGTCCCGGTCGTCCTGGACTTCTGGGCCGAGTGGTGCCAGCCGTGCAAGCAGCTCAGCCCGCTCCTGGAGCGCCTGATCACCGAGGCCAACGGCCGCCTCGTGCTCGCCAAGATCGACGTCGACGCCAACCAGATGCTGATGCAGCAGTTCGGCATCCAGGGCATCCCGGCCGTCTTCGCCGTGGTCGCGGGCCAGGTGCTGCCGCTGTTCCAGGGCGTGGCCCCCGAGCAGCAGATCCGCGAGACCCTCGCCCAGCTGGTGCAGGTCGCCGAGGATCGCTTCGGGATCATCGGCATCGAGGTCGACCCGAACGCCGAGGGAGCCGCCCCGCAGGCTCCGGCCGAGATCCCGGCCGGCCCGTACGACGCCCTGCTGGAGGCGGCCGTCGTCGCGCTCGACGCCGGTGACCTGGGCGGCGCGGTGCAGGCGTACAAGAACGTCCTCTCCGAGGACCCTGGCAACACCGAGGCCAAGCTGGGCCTGGCCCAGGCCGAGCTGCTCAGCCGGGTGCAGCACATGGACCCGCAGGCGGTGCGCGCGGCGGCCGCCGAGAACCCGCGCGACCCGGCGGCGCAGATGGCCGCGGCCGATCTGGACCTGGCCGGCGGTCACGTGGAAGACGCCTTCGGGCGCCTGGTGGACACCGTGAGGGTGACGTTCGGTGAGGACCGGGACGCAGTACGGGTCCGCCTGCTGGAGCTGTTCGAGGTCATCGGCGCGGAGGACCCGCGGGTGACGGCGGCGCGTACGGCGCTGGCCCGGGTGCTGTTCTAGAACCGTGTCCGGAAGCGGCCTCCAGGGCGCTTCCGTGGGCACTCCGGTCGTCGGAGGGTCACCGACGATTTGTTGACACGTAGATAAACAGCGGCCGCACTTTGCCAAAACTTGGCAATTGCGGCCGCTGTTACTCGCAGTAAATCGAACCCCGTGAACTGTCCGGTGTGTTCACTCTTCCGCCGATCTGTCGTGGCCCCTGGTTACACCCTGTGTTGCTGCCCGATGGCGGCGGGTCGCGCTCAGGTTATCTGGCCGTTACCCGCCAGTAACGAACCCCCTTGTGCCCCGGCCGGGAATGGACCACGATCGGCGACGCTCGGTCCTTCCCGCAGAGCCGCTCATCCGGAGCCGCGGTGGAGGGTCCCCACCGAGCCGCCCGGTGGCAGTGGCACCGGGTGTGGGACAGGGGGGTCTCCGCCACACGGTGGGGCCTGTCCTCCAGGTTGCGCGAACGCGTGGCCCAGTGGTTGTCGCTCGGGGGTGATCGCCGGTGATTCGGACGTGGCACTGCCGCGGCCCGGCCGCCTGCGCTCCTTCCCGAGGACGTAGCACTTCTCCCATCCCAGGACGGGCACGGCCCGGACCGGAGATGTACGTCCGAGAAGGAGGAACGAAATGAGTTCTCAGGTTCGTGGCGGGACCAGATGGAAGCGCTTCGCGCTCGTCATGGTGCCGAGCATCGCGGCCACCGCCGCGGTCGGTGTGGGTCTGGCGCAGGGTGCCCTCGCGGCGTCCTTCAGCGTCTCCGGCCAGGACTTCAAGGTCTCGGCCGACAAGCTCGACGGTGACAACCTCATCCAGTACGGCGGCATTGCCGAGGGCCACGACCTCAAGGGCAACGTGCAGCACCACCCGGTCACCATCTCCGGGTTCAGCCACGCCGAGATCACCAACATGTGCCAGTCGCTGGTGACCCCGACGCCGCTCGGCAACATCACGCTGCAGCTGCGGACGGGCCACAAGGGCAAGCCGGCCGTCGCCGACAACATCTACCTGGATGTTGCCGAGCTCGACACCGACGCCGAGTTCAAGAACCTGGACATCGGTGTCGCGGTGGGCGACGCGAGCCACAAGACGAAGCCGCAGGCCGGTACGGTCGCCAGCCCGTACGCGTTCTCCCAGCGCGCCGACAAGGCGATCCTGACGAACGTGCGCCAGAAGGCGTGGGCGACGACGGCGGGCACCTTCAAGCTGCCCGACCTGAAGCTGCGCCTCATGGGCGGCGACCAGCCGTGCTACCAGGACGAGAAGTAATCCGTCCCGGTGAGTGACCGGACGGGTGGCCGGCGGCGCCCCGCGTGGCCGCCGCCCGCCCGTCCGGGCTCCACAGAGTTTTCCGTACCACCGTTTCCAGGGAGCTGTTGTCCATGAACCCCCAGGCCCCGGTTTACGTTCGCGCCGAAGACGACGCCTGGCTGACCATGGTGTGGTATCGCTTCTACGCCTGGCGCGGCCGCCGTCCTTTCTGGGCCGGGCTGTTCACCCTCATCAGCGGCTTCCCGATCGCGTACTTCCCGTACGCGGACCTCCGGCTCGGCAACCTCAGCCTCGCGATGGCCACCACGGGCGGCGCGGGCGCACTGATCATCGGGATCCTGCTGATCACGCTGGGCCTCGCCCTCTGGTTCCAGCAGGCGATCCGGGTCTTCGCGGGCGTCGCCTCGATCCTGCTGGCCCTGGTGTCCCTGCCGGTGTCCAACCTCGGCGGCTTCGGGCTGGGCTTCGTACCCGCGCTCCTCGGCGGCGCCCTCGCGCTCGCCTGGGTCCCGGGACAGCCCGCGGAGGAGGCTCCGGCGGACGGCCTGCCGGCCGCGGTCGACCTGGGCAAGACGGAGGCGATGGCCCACGGCGTCCCGGGACAGCGTGAAACGGAAACGCCGGCATACGCGAGCGAGACGACTGCCCACGCCGATGGCGGGAGGAACAGTGCGGGGTGACGAGACGCAGCGGGGCGTGGCCCCAGGCGCAGAGTCCCGTGAGATCAAGGGGCCGCGCCACGCGGCGCCCAGGAAGTCGCTGCTGAACAAGCTCCAGATACCCGTCGGCAAGACGATGGCTCTCGCGGCGATGCCGACGGCCGTGTTCGTCGGGATGGGCATGGCGCCGAAGCTGGCCGTGGCCGACGAGACGGACATCCCGTTCGCCCCCGGGCCGTGTGTGACGCGGTCCGACGAGCCGACGCAGTCGCCGTCCCCGACGGCCTCGACCACGCCCTCGCCGAGCGCGAGCGCCTCGCCCGGTGCGAGCCCCTCGCCGTCCGCGTCCGCGTCCGCGAAGCCCAAGCCGAGCACCTCGCCGTCCCCGTCCGCGTCGGCCACCAAGCCCGCGGCGGACCCCAAGGCCCCGGCCCAGGCCACCACGCCGTCGCCGGCCAAGAGCACGAACCCGCTGGACCCGCTGGGTGTCGGCGACGCGCTCAAGGGCCTCGTCGACAGCCTCGGCAGGCCCCTGAAGGACCCGAAGGCGACGGCGACCCCGACGCCCGCCCCCAGCACGACTCCGGCGCCCGCCAAGACCACCCCGGCCCCCGACCCGTCCGCGGACGCGATCCGCGAGGCGGCGAAGAAGGCGGGCGCCTCCGTCGAGGAGCTCTCCGACGAGGTCAAGGACACCACCAAGACCCCGAAGGACGAGACGGGCGCGACGACCGGCGAGGACGACGCCGACAAGGACGACAAGGACGAGGCGAAGAAGGACGCGGACGGGAAGGAACCCTTCCCCTGTCCGACCTACGACGCCCAGGCCCTGGCCGACGCCGAACTGGAGCAGGGCATCCCGCTCCTGCCGGACGAGCCCTGGTACCTCGACAGCTCGCTGCTGACCCTCTACGGCCTGGACTACCACGGCATCGTCGAGGTGAAGACGGCCGGCGGCAAGACCAAGAAGGTCCTGAAGTTCACCGCGGACTCGCTGGACATCAAGGACCTCTACCAGACGGTCGGCAAGGAGGGGAAAGTCGCCCACCTGAAGTCCCGTCCGGGCTCCACCTCCAAGATCCGCGGCGGCACGGTGACGATGTACACCGAGAGCCTCAAGGGCAACCTCTTCGGCCTGATCCCGATCGAGTTCACCCCGAACAGCCCGCCGCCCCTGAACGTCCCGTTCGCCTTCTTCACGAACGTCAAGGTCGTCCAGGCCGGCCAGTTCGGCGGCACCCTCACGGTCCCGGGCCTCAAGAACTACATCGGCCCGCCGGAGTAGTCCCGTAGGAGATGTGAAAACGCCGAGGGCGGCACCCCCACCGGGGGTGCCGCCCTCGGCCTCTGTGCGGCAGAGTTCAGGCGGTCCGGCGACTTCAGTCGCGCTCGCCGCCGCCCAGGTGGTGGACCCGGACCATGTTGGTGGTGCCCGGGACGCCGGGGGGCGAGCCGGCGGTGATGATCACGGTGTCGCCCTCGTTGTTGCGGCCCAGCTTGAGCAGCTCGCCGTCCACCAGGTCGACCATCGCGTCGGTGGTGTCCACGTGCGGGACGATGTACGACTCGACGCCCCAGCTCAGCGAGAGCTGGTTGCGGGTGTGCGGGTCGGTGGTGAAGGCCAGGATCGGCTGCGTGGCGCGGTAGCGCGACAGGCGGCGGGCGGTGTCACCGGACTGGGTGAAGGCGATGAGCGCCTTGCCGTCGAGGAACTCCGCGATCTCGCAGGCCGCGCGGGCGACGGAGCCGCCCTGGGTACGGGGCTTCTTGCCCGGGACCAGCGGCTGGAGGCCCTTGGAGAGGAGCTCCTCCTCGGCCGCCGCGACGATCTTCGACATCGTCTTGACGGTCTCGATCGGGTAGGCGCCCACCGAGGACTCGGCGGAGAGCATGACCGCGTCCGCGCCGTCGAGGATCGCGTTGGCGACGTCGGACGCCTCCGCGCGGGTCGGGCGGGAGTTGGTGATCATCGACTCCATCATCTGGGTCGCGACGATCACCGGCTTGGCGTTGCGGCGGCACATCTCGATGAGCCGCTTCTGGACCATCGGGACCTTCTCGAGCGGGTACTCGACGGCCAGGTCGCCGCGGGCCACCATGACCGCGTCGAAGGCCGCGACCACGGCCTCCATGTTCTCGACGGCCTGCGGCTTCTCCACCTTGGCGATGACGGGGACCCGGCGGCCCTCCTCGTCCATGACCTTGTGGACGTCCTTGACGTCGTTGGCGTCGCGGACGAAGGAGAGGGCGACCATGTCGCAGCCCATCCGCAGGGCGAAGCGGAGGTCGTCGACGTCCTTCTCCGACAGTGCGGGGACGTTGACGGCCGCACCGGGCAGGTTGATGCCCTTGTGGTCCGAGATGACACCGCCCTCGATGACGATGGTCCTGACCCGCGGGCCCTCGACCTCGGTCACCCGGAGCTCGACGTTGCCGTCGTTGATCAGGATCTGGTCGCCCTTGGCGACGTCACCCGGCAGGCCCTTGTAGGTGGTACCGCAGATGGACTTGTCACCCGGGACGTCCTCGGTGGTGATGGTGAACTCGTCACCGCGCACCAGCTCGACGGGACCCTCGGCGAAGGTCTCCAGACGGATCTTCGGGCCCTGGAGGTCGGCGAGGACGCCGACGGCGCGCCCGGTGTCCTCGGAGACCTTCCGGACGCGGTCGTACCGCTCCTGGTGTTCTGCCTGGGATCCGTGGCTGAAGTTGAATCGGGCCACGTTCATACCTGCCTCGATGAGCGCTTTCAGCTGCTCATACGAGTCGACGGCGGGGCCCAGCGTGCAGACGATTTTGGAACGGCGCATGGAGCGGATCCTATCCGTTTGTTTCGTAGCGGAATATTCCGTCTGGTGGAAAGTCCAAGTGACTACTGAGTAACCAGCGCGTACGCCTGGGTCGCGATCTCCAGTTCCTCATCGGTCGGGACCACGGCCACGGCCACCCGCGCGTACTCCGCCGAGACCAGCCGCGGCTCCGGGGAGCGCACCGCGTTGGCCTCCAGGTCCAGCGCCAGGCCCAGCTCGGCCAGGCCGTCCACCGCGGCCTCCCGGACCTGGTGGGCGTTCTCGCCGACCCCGGCCGTGAACGCCACCGCGTCCACCCGGCCGAGCACCGCCGAGTAGGCGCCGATGTACTTCTTCAGACGGTGGACGTACGCCGCGAAGGCGGTGCTCGCCGCCTCGTCGCCCTCGCCCGCCCGCCGCAGCACCTCGCGCATGTCGTTGTCGCCGCACATGCCCAGCAGACCGCTCTTCTTGTTCAGGAGCGAATCGATCTCATCCACCGAGAGGCCGCCCACCCGCGCCAGGTGGAAGACGACCGCCGGGTCGAGGTCGCCCGAACGGGTGCCCATGACCAGACCCTCCAGCGGGGTCAGCCCCATGGACGTCTCCACGCACACCCCGCCGCGGACGGCCGAGGCCGAGGCGCCGTTGCCCAGGTGCAGCACGATCACGTTCACGTCCTCCACCGGCCGGCCGAGCAGCGCGGCCGTCGCCCGGGACACGTAGGCGTGGGAGGTCCCGTGGAAGCCGTACCGCCGGATGGAGTACTTGTCGGCCGTCGCGGCGTCGATCGCGTACCGTGCCACGTACTCCGGCATCGTCGAGTGGAAGGCCGTGTCGAAGACGGCGACCTGCGGGATGTCCCCGCGCAGCCCGCGCGCCACCTCGATGCCCGTCACGTTCGCCGGGTTGTGCAGCGGGGCGAGGGGGATCAGGTTGCGGATCTCCGCCAGCACCTCGTCGTCGATGACGGTCGGCTGCGTGAACCGCGTCCCGCCGTGCACCACACGGTGCCCCACCGCGGCCAGTTCGGGGGAGTCCAGGCCCATCCCGTCGGCGGACAGCTCCGCCGCCACCGCCGCGAGCGCCGCCTCGTGGTCGGCGATCCGGCCGAGCGTCTCCCGCTTGCCGCCCGCGGCGCCCGGCCCGGTCAGCGGCTCGTGCACGAGCCGGGAGGTCTCCTCGCCGATGCGCTCCACCAGGCCCACGGCCAGCCGGGAGCGGTCCGCCATGTCGAGGAGCTGGTACTTCACCGACGAGGAGCCGGAGTTGAGGACGAGTACGCGCGATGCGGTCACGGTGGGGGTCTTTCCTTTTCGGTGGGAGGTCGGTCCGGTCAGGCGGTGGGCGCGGGCGCGCCCTGCGCCTGGATCGCGGTGATGGCCACGGTGGTGACGATGTCCTGCACCAGCGCGCCGCGCGAGAGGTCGTTGACGGGCTTGCGCAGACCCTGGAGGACGGGGCCGACCGCCACCGCGCCCGCCGAGCGCTGCACGGCCTTGTACGTGTTGTTGCCGGTGTTGAGGTCGGGGAAGATCAGCACGCTCGCGCGGCCGGCCACCTCGGACCCGGGCAGCTTGGTCGCGGCGACCGAGGGCTCCACGGCCGCGTCGTACTGGATCGGGCCCTCGATGAGCAGGTCGGGGCGCTGCTCGCGGACGATCTCGGTGGCCTTGCGGACCTTCTCCACGTCCGCGCCGCTGCCCGAGGTGCCGGTCGAGTACGAAAGCATCGCGATCCGCGGCTCGACGCCGAAGGCGGCCGCGGTGGCGGCCGACTGGACGGCGATGTCGGCGAGCTGCTCGGCGTCGGGGTCCGGATTGACGGCGCAGTCGCCGTAGACCAGGACCTGGTCGGCCAGGCACATGAAGAAGACCGAGGAGACGATGGACGCCTCGGGCTTCGTCTTGATGATCTCGAAGGCCGGGCGGATGGTCGCGGCGGTGGAGTGCACCGAGCCGGAGACCATGCCGTCGGCCAGGCCCTCCTGGACCATCAGGGTGCCGAAGTAATTGACGTCGGTCACCACGTCGTTGGCCAGCTCGACGGTCATGCCCTTGTGGGCGCGGGCCTTCGCGTAGTACTCGGCGAAACGTTCCCGCAGGGGGGAGGTGGCCGGGTCGATGAGCTGGGCGCCCGAGATGTCGATGCCGAGGTCGCCGGCCTTCTTCAGGATCGCCTGCTCCTCGCCCAGCAGGGTCAGGTCGCAGACCCCGCGGCGCAGCACCACGTCCGCGGCGCGCAGCACGCGCTCCTCGGTGCCCTCCGGCAGGACGACGCGGCGGCGGTCGGAGCGGGCCCGCTCCAGCAGCTCGTGCTCGAACATCATCGGGGTGACGCGCTCCGAGCGGGCCACCGACAGCAGGTCGCGCAGCTCGCCGGTGTCCACGTGCCGCTCGAAGAGGCCGAGCGCGGTCTCCAGCTTGCGCGGGGTCGCGGAGTTCAACCGGCTCTGCAGCGAGAAGAGTTCGGCGGCGGTCGGGAAGCTGTTGCCGGCCACCGACACCACCGGCGTGCCCGGGGCCAGCTTCGAGGCCAGCGTCAGGATGTCCGGGCCCGGGCGCTCGTTCAGGGTCAGCAGCACGCCGGCGATCGGCGGGGTCCCCGAGGTGTGCGCGGCCAGCGCGCCGACGACGAGGTCGGAGCGGTCCCCGGGGGTGACGACCAGGCAGCCGGGGGTCAGGGCGTTCAGGAAGTTCGGCAGCATGGCGCCGCCGAAGACGAAGTCGAGGGCGTCGCGGGCCAGCCCGGCCTCGTCGCCGAGGAGCACCTCGCCGCCGAGCGCCCGGGTGATCTGGGCGACGGTCGGTGCGGACAGCGACTTGTCGTCCGGGAGCACGTAGCAGGGCACGGGCAGCCGGGCGGCGAGCCGCTCGGCTATGGGGTCCCGGTCCTCGGGGGCCACCCGGTTGACCACCATCGCGACGACGTGGCAGCCCAGGCTCTCGTACGCGCGGTAGGCGTTGCGGGCCTCGGCGCGCACGGCCTCGGCGGGGTGCTTGGTGCCGCCCACGACGGGAACGACGACCGCCCCCAGCTCGTTGGCGAGGCGGGCGTTGAGCGCCAGCTCGTCCGGGAGGTTGGTGTCGGCGTAGTCGGTGCCGAGGACCAGCATGACCTCGTAGTCGCGGGCCACCCGGTGGTAGCGGTCGACCAGCCGGGAGACGAGCTCGTCGGTGCCCTTCTCGGCGAGGATCGCCGAGGCCTCCTGGTACTCCATGCCGAAGGCGGTGGCGGCGTCCTGGTCGATCCGGTAGCGCGCCTTGAGCAGTTCGAAGAGCCGGTCCGGCGCGTCGTGGAGCAGCGGACGGTAGACGCCGACCCGGCCCGTCTGCCGGGTCAGGAGCTCCATGATCCCCAGTTCGACGACCTGGCGGCCGTCCCCCCGCTCGATACCGGTCACGTACACGCTGCGCGTCACGCGTGCTCTCCGTCCATGTGTGTCTGGGAGTCGATTGACCCAGTTAGGGTGGGCTTGACCTCTTGACAATACCTCTGCGGATGGATAGGGCGCCCGCCGGGAAATAGGCCTGGCCAGGGGGGTCGAAAGGCCCTGCGCGCGGAGCAGTACGAAGCGCGCCGCACCCGGGGCCCGTGGAACAATCGGACAGGCTTCATCAATACGCCCTTCATATGTACGGCCGTCCGCCCGCACGCGAACGTCCAGGTACGACCAGGAGCAGGAGACACAGCACGATGCGTATCGGAGTTCTCACCGCAGGCGGCGACTGCCCGGGCCTCAACGCTGTCATCCGGTCGGTCGTACACCGAGCCCTGGTCGGTCACGGGGACGAGGTCATCGGTTTTGAAGACGGCTTCAAGGGTCTGCTCGACGGCCACTTCCGCCCCCTCGACATCAACGCGGTCAGTGGCATTCTCGCCCGCGGCGGCACGATCCTCGGCTCGGCGCGCATGGAGCGGGCCCGTCTCCACGAGGCCGCGGAGAACGCGCAGGAGCTGGCGAAGCGCTACGGCATCGACGCGCTCATCCCGATCGGCGGCGAGGGCACCCTGACCGCCGCCCGGATGCTGTCGGACGCCGGGATGCCGGTCGTCGGCGTGCCGAAGACCATCGACAACGACATCTCCTCCACCGACCGCACCTTCGGCTTCGACACCGCTGTCATGGTCGCCACCGAGGCCATCGACCGCCTGAAGACCACCGCCGAATCGCACCAGCGCGTGATGGTCGTCGAGGTCATGGGCCGCCACGCGGGCTGGATCGCCCTGGAGTCCGGCATGGCCGGCGGCGCCCACGGGATCTGCCTGCCGGAGCGCCCCTTCGAGGTGGACGCCCTGGTGAAGATGGTGGAGGAACGATTCGCCCGCGGTAAGAAGTTCGCCGTCGTCTGCGTCGCCGAGGGCGCGCACCCGGCCGAGGGCTCCATGCCGTACGAGAAGGGCGAGATCGACCAGTACGGCCACGAGCGCTTCGCCGGCATCGGCAACCGCCTGGCCGTCGAACTGGAGCACCGCCTGGGCAAGGAGGCCCGCCCGGTCATCCTCGGCCACGTCCAGCGCGGCGGCACCCCCACCGCCTATGACCGCGTCCTCGCGACCCGCTTCGGCTGGCACGCCGTCGAGGCCGTCCACCGCGGCGAGTTCGGCAACATGACCGCCCTGCGCGGCACCGACATCGTGATGGCCCCGCTGGCCTCCGCCATCACGGAACTGAAGACGGTCCCCGAGAACCGCATGTACGAGGCCGAGTCGGTGTTCTGACCTTCCGGTAGGGGCCGGACTTCCCGGTCTCCGGGACTTCCGCCCCGAATCCTCAGGCCGAACGGCCCCGATCCCGTCCCCCGCGCGGACGGCTCGGGGCCGTTCGAGCAGGCACCCGGTCCGTCCGGATGTGTCCTACGACGCACCGCCCGCGAGCTGCCAGAAGCGGTCCACGATCTCCGCGAGGAACTCCCGCCCCGCGTCCCCGCTGGCGGCCTCACCCCCGCCGCCGCCCCAGCTCAGGGTGGCCACCATCCGCGACTGGTAGTCCCCGTGCAACTGTTCGAGCACGGCCTCCAGGTGGCCCTTGGGGATCGGCAGCAGCTTGGCCAGCGGCTTGACGTACGCCTGCCAGCGGGTGGTCACCGCGCTGCGCAGCAGGTCCGCCAGCTCGTCCTCCTTGCCGGTCGCCGAGACGAACTGGGCCAGCGTCAGCCCCAGCACCGTCGCGAGGGCGGCGGACTGCCGCTCGTTGCCCTTCCAGCGCCCGGTGTCCTCCATCCTCTGGTACGAGTTCGTCTCCAGGCCGAGGCGCCGGGCGAGGTCGTCGACGGACAGCCCCCTGGCGATGCGGTGCTCCCGCAGGGTGACCGGCTCGGCGAGCAGCTCCCCGGGCGCGCACCACAGGACGCCGGCGAGCGCCGTGAGCTCGGCCTGGGTGGGCGAAATCTCGCCACGCTCCCAGGCCATCACGGTCTCGGGGGCGACGATCAGTCCGTACTGGGCACGCAGGCCATAGGCGACATGACCGGGAGCCATGCCCAGGGCCGCACGCAGACGGCGCGCGGCGGGGGCATTGAAAGGTGGGCTGGAGTGCACACGGCACACCGTAGAAGTGGCCAAGGTGCGCCGACTACAGACCAAACAAACAAGCCCATAACTCGTAGGAAAGTCCCATGGAGTTCGGGCCTTTTTGCGGGTTTCCCGGCGACTGTCCGGTAATCGGTGCACTCGAAGATCGACTACTGCGTACGGTTCCAGCCAAAAGCCCTCGACGCAAGAGCCCTCACAGCCCCTCCACAATGTGGACTCGGACCCTTCCATTTGCCTTGACGTCGGCGTCAAGGATTAGCGTCGGGGCATGCGAATCGGCGAACTGGCGGAGCGGGCCGGAACCAGCACGCGGACCCTGCGGTACTACGAGTCGCGCGGGCTGCTGCCCGCACGGCGAACGGACAACGGCTACCGCACGTACGACGAGGACGACCTGCGCCTGCTGCGCCAGATCCGGATGCTCCAGGACTTCGGTTTCGAGCTGGAGGAGACCCGCCCGTTCGTGGACTGCCTGCGGGCGGGCCATCCGGCCGGGGACTCCTGCCCGGCCTCGCTGGCCGTCTACCGGCGCAAGCTCGGCGAGCTGGACGGACTCATCGGCCAGCTGGCCGACGTACGGGACCAGGTCGCCCGGCAGCTGGCCGCCGCCGAGAAGAGCGCAGGCGCCGAAGCGGCGCCGCGCTGCGAGATGACGGGCTGATACGACGTGAGGGCAAACGACGTGAGAGGGGAAACGACATGATCCACGCACAGGATGTGGCAGAGGTGACCGACGCGGACTTCGAGGCCGAGGTGCTCGGCGAGCGCGGCCGGCCCGTCCTCGTGGAGTTCACCGCGGACTGGTGCGGCCCCTGCCGCCAGCTCGCGCCGGTGCTGTCCGCCGTCGCCGCCGAGGAAGCCGACCGCCTCAAGGTCGTGCAGATCGACGCGGACACCAACCCGGGGACCGTCACGCGGTACGGGGTGCTGTCCATGCCGACCCTGCTCGTCTTCCGCGACGGCGAGCCCGTGCGGCAGATGGTCGGGGCCCGGGCCAAGCGCAAACTGCTCCAGGAACTGGAGGAGCACCTGGCCCCGGCCCGGGCGACCGCTACGGCCTGAGCCAGACCGTGGCCAGCGGCGGGAGCGTCATCCGCAGGCTCGCCGGGCGGCCCTGCGCCGGGACCGGCTCGGGGCGCAGCGGCTGCAGGTGCCGCACGCCGCTGCCCCCGTACTGCTCCTGGTCCGTGTTGAGGACCTCCCGCCACAGCGGGACCTCCTCGGGCACCCCGATCCGGTACCCGTGCCGGACCACCGGCGAGAAGTTCGACACGCACAGCAGCTGCGAGCCGTCCTGCGCGTACCGCAGGAAGGCGAACACGTTGTCCTCGGCGGCGTCCGCCTCCACCCAGGCGAAGCCCTCCGGTACGGTGTCCCGCTCCCACAGGGCGGGCGCCGCCGCGTAGGTGCGGTTCAGGTCGCCCACCAGCGTCCGCACGCCCCGGTGGTCGCCGGCCGCCGCGTAGGAGGAGTCCAGCAGCCACCAGTCCGGCCCGTACACCTCCGACCACTCCGAACCCTGGGCGAACTCCTGCCCCATGAAGAGCAGTTGCTTGCCCGGGTGGGCCCACATGAAGCCCAGGTAGGCCCGGTGCGCGGCCCGCTGCTGCCACCAGTCCCCGCCGGGCATCTTCGACACCAGAGAGCCCTTGCCGTGCACCACCTCGTCGTGCGAGATCGGCAGTACGTAGTTCTCGCTGAAGGCGTACACCATCCCGAAGGTCATGTCGTGGTGGTGGTACTTGCGGTGCACCGACTCCTTCGACATGTAGCGCAGGGTGTCGTGCATCCAGCCCATGTTCCACTTCAGGCCGAAGCCCAGCCCGCCCACGTCCGTGGGCCGGGTGACCCCTTCCCAGGCCGTGGACTCCTCCGCGATCGTCACGACCCCCGGGCAGCGCCGGTACACCGTCGCGTTCATCTCCTGTAGCAGGGCCACCGCGTCCAGGTTCTCCCGGCCGCCGTGCTCGTTGGGCGCCCACTCGCCCTCGCCGCGCGAGTAGTCGAGGTAGAGCATCGAGGCCACCGCGTCCACGCGCAGCCCGTCCACGTGGAACTCCTCGCACCAGTACACGGCGTTGGCGACGAGGAAGTTGCGGACCTCCTTGCGCCCGTAGTCGAACTCCAGCGTCCCCCAGTCCGGGTGCGCGGCCCGCCGAGGGTCCTGGTGCTCGTACAGCGGCCGCCCGTCGAACTCGGCGAGCGCCCAGTCGTCGCGCGGGAAGTGCGCCGGCACCCAGTCGACGATCACCCCGATCCCGGCCCGGTGCAGCGCGTCCACCAGGAAGCGGAAGTCGTCCGGCGTGCCCATCCGCGAGGTCGGCGCGTAGAAGCCGGTCACCTGGTAGCCCCACGAGCCCCCGAAGGGGTGCTCGGCGACCGGCATCAGCTCCACGTGCGTGAAACCGAGCTCCTTCACGTACGCCGGGAGCTGCTCGGCCAGCTGCCGGTAGGAGAGCCCGGGCCGCCAGGAGGCCAGGTGCAGCTCGTACACCGAGAAGGGGGCCTGGTGCGCGGGCCGGGCGCCGCGGTTCGCCATCCACTGCGCGTCCTGCCACGCGTACCGGGAGGCCGTGACCACCGAGGCGTTAGCCGGGGGGACCTCCGCGGAGCGGGCCATCGGGTCCGCGCGCAGCGTGTGGCTGCCGTCGGGGCGCGTGATGTCGTACTTGTACAGCGCACCGGCGCCCACGCCGGGAAGGAAGAGCTCCCACACGCCGCTCGCGCCGAGCGAGCGCATCGGGTAGGCGACGGAGTCCCAGTACGAGAAGTCGCCGGTGACCCGCACCCCCTGGGCGTTCGGCGCCCACACCGTGAACCGGGTCCCGGCCACCCCCTGGTGCTCGATCGGCTCGGCGCCCAGGGCCTTCCACAGCTGCTCGTGCCGGCCCTCGCCGATCAGGTGCAGGTCCAGCTCGCCGAGGGAGGGCAGGAACCGGTACGGGTCGTGGATCTCGATCTCGTCGCTGTCGTACGCCACCAGCAGCCGGTAGTCCGGCACCCCGGTCAGCGGCAGCAGCCCGGAGAACAGCCCGTCGCCGTCGTCGTGCAGCTCGGCCCGCAGCCCCTTGGCGAGGATCGTGACCGCCTTCGCGTACGGGCGCAGCACGCGGAAGGCCACTCCGCCCCGCTGGGTGCGCGCGCCCAGCACCGCGTGCGGATCGTGGTGCCGGCCCTCCAGCAGCCGGGCCCGCTCCTCCGCGCCGAGCGCGGGCGCCGGCCGGACCCCGCGGGGAGGGGAGGCGCGGCGGGCCCGGGGCGCGCGCGGCTTGCGCGGGGCGGGCGGGGCGGCGGGTGCGGCTTCGTCCCTGACGGTCGGTGACGGCTGTCGTGCGGCGCTCACGCGAGCGGCCTCCTCGGGGGCATCTGGTGGGGGGTGGGGTGCGAGGCGATGGAGCCGGGGGCGGGCGGGGTCGGCGGCATCCGGTGGGCGGGCCGCTGGGGCTCCGAGAGCCGGCGGATCGCGGCCATCGGGACGTGCAGCCAGTCGGGGCGGTGCCGGGATTCGTAGCGCGCCTCGTACACCGCCTTGTCGGTCTCGTATGCCCGCAGCAGTACGGGGTCCTCGCGGGGGTCGCGGCCCGTGGTGCGGGCGTAGCCCTCGCAGAAGGCGGCCCGGCAGTCGTCCGCCCAGGCGGGGGCGAACGGCCGGTGCGAGCGGGCGGCGTAGTCGAAGGAGCGCAGTATCCCGGCGATGTCCCGCACCGCCGGCTCGGGGCGGCGCCGGTCGGCCAGGGGCCGGGCCGGCTCGCCCTCGAAATCGATCAACGACCAGCTGCCGTCGAGGGTGCGCAGGGTCTGACCCAGATGGAGGTCCCCGTGGATCCGCTGGGCGGGCACCCCGGCACCCCGGGAGGCGGCCAGGGCGTCGAAGGCCCCCCGCAGCCCCGGCTCGTAGGGCCGCAGCGCGGGCACCTCCCGGGCCGTGGCGGCCAGCCGGGCCGTCATCCCGGCGGCGAGCCGGGCCGTCTGCTCCGGGCCGAGCGCGAGGGTGGGCAGGGCGGCGGCGAGCGCGCTGTGCACCTCGGCGGTGGCCCGCCCCAGCGCGTGCGCCTCGGCGGTGAAGTCGGCCCCGGCGCCGAGCCGGCGCAGCGCGAGCTGCCAGCCGTCGTCGGAGCCGCGCAGGTAGGGCTGGAGCACGCCCAGGGTCAGCGACTCGCTGCCGGGCAGCTCGGCCTCGTACCAGGCGACGGGCGCGGGGACGCGGGCGCAGCCGGCGGCGGCCAGGGCTCTGGGCAGCTCCAGGTCCGGATTGACTCCGGGGCCGACCCGGCGGAACACCTTGAGGATGTACGAATCCCCGTAGATCAGGGAGGAGTTGGTCTGCTCACCGGACAGCTGCCGGGGCGTGAGCCCGGCCGGGACGGTCGCGTCCGGGTCCCGGTCGAAGCGCAGCGGGCCGAGGGAACCGGGGGAGCGCAACCGTTCCAGCAGTATCGCCGCGAGGCGGGGATCGCCCAGTGCCTCGTACACCGCGCGGCCCGCGTACGGGCCGTCCTCGGCGTGGCCGATCAGGGTGGGCGCGAGGGCGGGCGGCAGCGACGGCCGGATGCCCAGGAGCAGTTGGTAGCAGTCCCCGTCCACGTCGAGGAGCAGGTGCAGCAGTCCGGGGGTGGAGCCCGGCGGCAGCAGGTCGGCCGTCGAGACGGCCCTCAGCCTGCTGATGGGGCGGCCTTTGCCCGCGAACCAGCGCTGGGTGGGCAGCCAGGCCCGCAGCATGGGTTCCAGCGGGCCGATCCCGGCGGCCCGGTCGGCCGTCAGCCGGCTCCGGGCGGATGCAGCCTCCGACATGGCGTCGCGTCCTTTCCCCGGGCCGTCACGAAGTGCGCAGAGTGTCCCGGATGCGCGGCAGTTGCTTCTCCGGTATGTGCGAGTGTCGGGTCAGATGGTCCGTACAGGGGCGGGCGGTTGACCCGTTCGAGCTGCCCGCCCCGTACCCGGCTACTGCTCGGCGCGCTGCTCCGTACGCAGCCGGAACCAGTAGAAGCCGTGGCCCGCCAGGGTCAGCAGGTACGGCCACTCGCCGATCGGCGGGAAGCGCACATCACCCGTGAGCTCCACCGGGACCCGTCCGTTGAACGACCTCAGGTCCAGTTCGGTGGGCTGCGCGAAGCGCGAGAAGTTGTGCACGCACAGCACCAGGTCGTCCCCGAACTCGCGCAGGAACGCGAGTACCGCCGGGTTGGACGAGGGCAGTTCGGTGTACGAGCCGAGTCCGAAGGCCGGGTTCGCCTTGCGGATCTCGATCAGCCGGCGGGTCCAGTGCAGCAGTGAGGAGGGCGATGCCATCGCGGCCTCGACATTGGTGACCTGGTACCCGTAGACCGGGTCCATGATGACCGGCAGGTTCAGCCTGCCCGGATCACAGGAGGAGAAACCGGCATTGCGGTCCGGGGTCCACTGCATGGGCGTGCGCACACCGTCGCGGTCGCCCAGCCAGATGTTGTCGCCCATGCCGATCTCGTCGCCGTAGTAGAGAACCGGCGAACCGGGCAGTGACAGCAGCAGGGCCGTGAACAGCTCCATCTGGTTGCGGTCGTTGTCCAGGAGGGAGGCGAGGCGGCGACGGATGCCGATGTTGGCCCGCATCCGCGGGTCCTTGGCGTATTCGGCGTACATGTAGTCGCGCTCTTCGTCCGTGACCATTTCGAGGGTGAGCTCGTCGTGGTTGCGCAGGAAGATCCCCCACTGGCAGCGGTCCGGGATCGCCGGGGTCTTGGCCAGGATTTCGGAGACGGGGTAGCGGGACTCTCTTCGGACGGCCATGAAGATGCGCGGCATGACGGGGAAGTGGAAGGCCATGTGGCATTCGTCCCCGCCCGTCGTGAAGTCGCCGAAGTAGTCGACGACGTCCTCGGGCCACTGGTTGGCCTCGGCGAGCAGCACGGTGTCCGGGTAGTGCGCGTCGATCTCGGCCCGGACCCGCTTGAGGAGCTGGTGGGTGCGGGGCAGGTTCTCGCAGTTGGTGCCCTCCTCGGCGTAGAGGTAGGGCACGGCGTCGAGGCGGAACCCGTCGATGCCGAGGTCGAGCCAGAAGCGCAGCGCGGAGATGATCTCCTCCTGCACGGCCGGGTTCTCGAAGTTGAGGTCCGGCTGGTGCGAGAAGAAGCGGTGCCAGTAGTACTGCTTGCGTACCGGGTCGTACGTCCAGTTCGAGGTCTCGGTGTCGACGAAGATGATGCGGGCGTCCTGGTACTGCTTGTCGTTGTCCGCCCACATGTAGTAGTCGCCGTACGGCCCGTCGGGATCCTTGCGCGACTGCTGGAACCACTCGTGCTGGTCGCTGGTGTGGTTCATGACGAAGTCGATGATCACCCGCATGCCGCGGGTGTGCGCCGCGTCCACGAACTCCACGAAGTCGGCGAGGTCGCCGAACTCGGGGAGCACGGAGGTGTAGTCGGAGACGTCGTAGCCCCCGTCGCGCAGGGGCGAGGCGAAGAACGGCGGCAGCCACAGGCAGTCGATGCCGAGCCACTGGAGGTAGTCCAGTTTGGCGGTGAGCCCCTTGAGGTCCCCCACGCCGTCGCCGTTGCTGTCGTGGAAGGAGCGGACGAGGACCTCGTAGAAGACGGCCCGCTTGAACCAGTCGGGATCGCGGTCCTTGGCGGGGGTGTCCTCGAAGGTGTCGGGGACGGGATCGTTGATCATCATGTGGTGGGTGACCCTCCGGTGGGCGGGGACGGTCGCAGAGCGGCCAGTACGTGCGCGGGCGTGCGGCCCGGTTCCAGGCGCACGTAGTTCGCCCTGCCCCAGTGATAGGTCTCGCCGGTGAGCTCGTCGCGCACCGCGAGGGACCCGTGCCAGTCGAGGCCGAGTACCGGCATGTCCAACGACACCGTCGCCTCCTGGGTGTGGTGCGGATCGAGGTTGACGACCACCAGTACGGAATTGGCTCCGGCGTGCTTCGAATAGGCGATCACCTGTTCGTTGTCGGTCGTGTGGAAGTGGATGTCGCGCAGTTGCTGGAGCGCGGGATTGCGGCGGCGCATCCGGTTCAGGGCCGTGATGAGCGGGGCGATGGTGCGGCCCTCGCGGTCGGCGGCGGCCCAGTCGCGCGGCCGGTACTCGTACTTCTCGGAGTTCAGGTACTCCTCGCTGTCCTCCCGGACCGGCTCGTTCTCGCAGAGCTCGTAGCCGGCGTAGACCCCCCACGCGGGGGAGAGGGTGGCCGCGAGCACGGCCCGCACCTCGAAGGCGGGGCGGCCGCCCTTCTGGAGGTACTCGTGGAGGATGTCCGGGGTGTTGACGAAGAAGTTCGGCCGCATGACGGAGGCCGAGGGGGTGGCGGCGAGCTCGGTCAGGTACTCGGTGAGCTCGGCCTTGGTGTTGCGCCAGGTGAAGTAGGTGTACGACTGCTGGAAGCCGACGGCCGCGAGCGCGCGCATCATCGCGGGCCGGGTGAAGGCCTCGGCCAGGAAGATGACGTCCGGGTCGGACTTGTTGATGTCCGCGATCACCTTCTGCCAGAAGGCCACGGGCTTGGTGTGCGGGTTGTCGACGCGGAAGATGCGGACGCCGTGGTCCATCCAGTGCCGCAGGATCCGGCAGGTCTCCTCGACGATGCCGGCCATGTCGGTGTCGAAGTGGATGGGGTAGATGTCCTGGTACTTCTTCGGCGGGTTCTCGGCGTACGCGATCGTCCCGTCGGCGCGGTGGCGGAACCACTGCGGGTTCTTCTCCACCCACGGGTGGTCCGGGGAGCACTGGAGGGCGAAGTCCAGGGCGATCTCCAGGTTCAGCTCGCGGGCGCGCGCGACGAAGGCGTCGAAATCCTCCAGGGTGCCGAGGTCGGGGTGGACGGCGTCGTGCCCGCCCTCGGTGGAGCCGATGGCCCACGGCACGCCCGGGTCCCAACTCCCGGCGGAAAGGGTGTTGTTGGGTCCCTTGCGGTAGGTGCTGCCGATGGGGTGGATGGGCGGCAGGTAGACCACGTCGAAGCCCATGGCGGCGATGGCCGGCAGCCGCTCGGCGGCGGTCCGGAAGGTCCCGCTGACCGGGGCCCCGCCGGGCTCGACCACGGCCCCCTCCGACCGGGGGAACATCTCGTACCAGGACCCGAAGAGGGCGCGCTTGCGCTCGACCAGCAGCGGGAGGGGCTTGGCGGCCGTGACCAGCTCGCGGTACGGGCGCCTCGCGAAGGCGGCGTCGACGGCGGGATCGAGGGCGGCGGCGTACCGGTGGGCGACCTCCAGGTCCTCGTCCCGCATGGTCTCGGCGGCCGCGAGCACGGCCCCGCGGCCGTCGCGCTTGGGGATCCTGGTGCCGGCCCGCTCGTAGAGCTCGGCACCTTCGAGGAGGGTGAGGCCGGTGTCGATCCCGGCGGGGATCTTGACGGCGGCGTGCGCGCGCCAGGTGGCCACCGGATCGCTCCACGCCTCGACGGTGTACGTCCACCTCCCCTCGACCTCGGCGGAGATCCGGGCCCCCCACCGGTCGGTGCCGGGGGCGAGCTCGCGCATCGGCACGGGGGGCCGCAGCCGCCCGCTCGGGTCTCGGAGCACGACGTGCGCGGCGACGGCGTCGTGTCCTTCGCGGAACACGGTGGCGGAGATCTCGAATACCTCGTCCACGACCGCCTTGGCGGGTCTGGCGCCGCAGTCGACGGCGGGGCGGACGTCCAGCACGGGAATGCGACCGATCATGATGGGCTCACCTGGGGGCAGTTCGCAGGGCTCGGTGACGGGCCAGCCGGAATCACGGCTGGTAGTGCACGCTCTGTTCGCTCTGTTTCTAGCCGCTCGGTGGACGGCTGGGCTGCGGGCATGGCCGCTCCTGTCCGCGTTCACTCGGGTGGCGGGGAGAGGTTGGGGGCGGGTGCGCCGTGCGGGTACCACGTGTACCCGGGGAGCCCTTCCCACTCACACCCCGCCCAATCCGCGCGCTTGGTTAACTACTCGTACGTAGTGGCGAGGGCAATGGACAGCGCTCGGCCGACATCCGCCGGGGCTCCGTCAAGTCGGCCAGGACTACCTGATGTAGGGACACGCCACGCGGACCCCGCCTGTCACTCGACCCCCGCACGGCTCACGGGACGACGTCCCCAAAGCGGAGGAACGCCGCAAATGCCCGTGCATGAAGTCCGCCCGTACCGCCAGTGGGCCCGCCGCAGTTCGGCCGAATCACCCCCGCCCCGCAATCCCCGGGCCCCCGGCCTGTACGGCCACCGATCTCACAGTGTGGGACGGGGTCCCGGGGCCGGGAGGTGGAGGAGGCGGGTGGCCCGTCCACCGGCGCGAGGCCCGCCGGAGGCGCCATGGTCGTGCGGCGGGGGCGGCGCTAGCCTTCCGGGGGTCGATGCGCGGATGCACAGCGTGGTGCGGCCGCCCGGATCCGTCATCCCCTGCGAAGGTGGAACACGTGAAGGCTATCCGTCGATTCACCGTGCGCCCCGTCCTCCCGGAGACCCTGCTGCCGCTCGCCGATCTCGCGCGCAATCTGCGCTGGTCGTGGCATGCCGAGACCCGCGAACTCTTCCAGACCGTCGACCCCGAGGGGTGGCAGGCCGCCGGCGGCGATCCCGTCCGGCTGCTCGGTGCCGTCTCCGCCGACCGGCTCGCGGAGCTGGCCGCCGACCGGAGGTTCCTGCGGCGGCTCGCCGTCGCCGCCGCCGACCTCGATGACTACGTCAACGGCGGGAGGTGGTACCAGAGCCGGGAGAACGGCCCGGAACTGCCCGCCGCCCTGGCCTATTTCTCCCCCGAATTCGGTATCACCGCCGCCCTGCCCCAGTACTCCGGCGGCCTCGGCATCCTCGCCGGGGACCACCTGAAGGCCGCCAGCGACCTCGGCGTCCCGCTCATCGGGGTGGGCCTGCTCTACCGGCACGGCTACTTCCGCCAGTCCCTCTCCCGCGACGGCTGGCAGCAGGAGCACTATCCCGTCCTCGACCCCAACGAACTCCCCCTCGACCTGGTCCGCCACGAGGACGGCACCCCGGCCAGGGTCTCGCTGACCCTGCCCGGCGGCCGCGCCCTGCACGCGCACATCTGGCAGGCCCGCGTCGGGCGCGTACCGCTGCTGCTCCTGGACTCCGACGTCGAGGACAACGACGCCGCCGCCCGCGAGGTGACCGACCGGCTCTACGGCGGCGGCAGCGACCACCGGCTGCTGCAGGAGATGCTGCTGGGGATCGGCGGGGTGCGTGCCGTGCGCGCGTACTGCCGGATCACCGGGCATCCGGACCCCGAGGTCTTCCACACCAACGAGGGCCACGCCGGCTTCCTGGGGCTGGAACGCATAAGGGAACTGGAGCGGGAGCACGGCCTCGGCTTCGACGCCGCCGTCGAGGCGGTCCGCGCCGGCACTGTGTTCACCACGCACACCCCCGTCCCGGCCGGCATCGACCGCTTCGAGCGCGCCCTGGTCGCCCGGCACTTCGGGGAGGGCGGCGAGCTGGACGGCGTACCCGTCGACCGGATCCTCGAGCTGGGCGCCGAGTCCTACCCCGGCGGCGACCCCGGCGTCTTCAACATGGCCGTCATGGGACTGCGCCTGGCCCAGCGGGCCAACGGGGTGTCCACCCTGCACGGCGCGGTCAGCCGGGAGATGTTCGCCGGGCTGTGGCCCGGCTTCGACGCCTCCGACGTGCCCATCACCTCCGTCACCAACGGGGTCCACGCCCCGACCTGGGTGGCCCCCGAGGTCGTCCGGCTCGGCGCCCGCCAGATCGGCCCCGGGCGTACGGAGGACGCGCTGTCCGTCGGCGGCTCCCCGCGCTGGGACGCGGTCGCCGACATCCCCGACCAGGACGTGTGGGACCTGCGCCGCGTCCTGCGCGAGCAGCTGGTCCAGGAGGTACGGGACCGGCTGCGCGCCTCCTGGCGCCAGCGCGGGGCCGCCGACGCCGAACTGGGCTGGGTGGACTCCGTACTCGACCCGGACGTCCTCACCATCGGCTTCGCCCGCCGGGTGCCCTCGTACAAGCGCCTCACCCTGATGCTGCGCGACCCGGACCGGCTGCGCAGGCTGCTGCTCGACCCCGACCGGCCGGTGCAGATCGTGGTCGCGGGCAAGGCGCACCCCGCGGACGACGGCGGGAAACGGCTCGTGCAGGAGCTGGTGCGGTTCGCCGACGACCCGCGGGTGCGCCACCGCATCGTCTTCCTCCCCGACTACGGCATGGCCATGGCGCAGAAGCTCTACCCGGGCTGCGACGTCTGGCTGAACAACCCGCTGCGGCCGCTGGAGGCGTGCGGGACCAGCGGGATGAAGGCCGCCCTGAACGGCTGCCTCAACCTGTCCGTGCTGGACGGCTGGTGGGACGAGTGGTTCGAGCCCGACTTCGGCTGGGCCATCCCGACCGCCGACGGGCTCGGCGCGGACGAGGACCGCCGCGACCACCTGGAGGCGAGCGCCCTCTACGAGCTGATCGAGGGCCGGGTCGCGCCCCGCTTCTACGACCGGGTCGGGCGCACCGGACTCCCGGTGCGGTGGATCGAGATGGTCCGGCGCACCCTGGTCTCGCTCGGCCCGAAGGTGCTGGCAGGGCGGATGGTCCGGGAGTACGTGGAGCGGCTCTACGCGCCGGCCGCGCTGGCCCACCGCGCCCTCACCCCGGAGGCGGCGGGCGACCTCGCCTGGTGGAAGGGCCGGGTCCGGGCGGCCTGGCCGCGGGTCGGCGTCGAACACGTCGAGGCCCTCGCGGCGGCTCCCGTCGACGGCACGGCCGAGCTGGGGGCCACCCTCACCCTGCGCGTCCAGGTGTCCCTGGACGCGCTCGCGCCCGAGGACGTGGAAGTCCAGGCCGTCGCCGGGCGGGTGGACCCGCAGGACGTGATCCGGGACGGCCGCGCCTTCCCGCTCAAGCCGGCCGCCGGACCCGACATGGAGGGCCGCTGGGTGTACGAGGGCCCGCTCGCCCTCGACCGTACGGGGCCCTTCGGCTACACGGTCCGCATCCTGCCGACGCACCCGCTGCTGGCGACCCCGGCCGAACTGGGCCTGGTCGCGGGCCCGGTGGACACCGACGCGGGAGGCGGCGTACTCCTGCGCTAGACGGCTCGGTTCAGGGGGCGGGCGGCGGGTCCACCAGCCGCCCGTCCTCCACGAGCATCCCGGCCCGCTTGACGCTGCGCAGGGTCGGGATCACCTCGACCCGGTCCACGCCGTCCACCGCGCCGATCCGCTCGGTCAGATACCTGTAGAGCGCGTCGGTGTCCCGGCACACCACCACCGCCATCAGGGAGGCGGCCCCCGTCACGGCAGCGGCGAACGCCACCTCGCGGTGGCTCGCCAGCGCCGCCCCGACCTCCGCCAGCCGGGCGGGCGGGACGGTCAGCACCAGCGTCGCCTCCGCCTCGTAGCCGAAGTGCGCCGGGTCGAACTCCACGTCGAAGAAGACGGCCCCGACATCGCGCAGCCGCTCCAGCCTGCGGCGGGCCGTGGACTCCGACAGGCCGGTGGCGCGCGCCAGTTCCGGGTACCCGGCGCGGCCGTCCCGCCGCAGCACCGCGAGCAGCGCCGACTCGGCCTCGTCCAATGCGTACCGCTCCGGCCCGGGCTCGACCGGCGGCCGCTCCAGGGCCGCGATCTGGTCCGGGCCCAGCAGGTCCGTACCCGTCCACGCGTCGGGCCCGCCGAAGAACTTCCGCAGGATGGTGTGGGCGCTGATGCCGGTCACCCGGCGGGTACGCGGCAGCTTGTCCAGCAGCAGCGCGTCCCGGTCCTGGCGGGTACGGGCCCGGGTCATGCAGTGGATCTCCGTACCGCCCGAGTTCAGGGTCACCCACGCGATGTCCGGGCGGCGGGCGAGCGCCTCGGCCACCGGGAGCGCCGCGTCGGGGGCGCACTGCACCCGCAGCCAGGACTCGAACAGCCCGACGCGGCTGCCCTGCGGCAGCCCGACGACGCGGATCAGGCCGGTGGTCCGCAGCCGCCGGTAGCGGCGTACGACGGTCTGGTCGGAGACCTCCAGCACCTCGGCGATCCGGCTGAAGGCGGCCCGGCCGTCGATCACGAGGGCCTGGACCAGGCACTGGTCGAGCTTGTCCAGCTCCGTCTCGTTCATGGTTTCCATCATGCCAGGGGCTCCGATGAGGGAAATCCGGCAGGAACGTGCTGCTGGGTGGGGGGTGGGGGCGGGGCGCTGAGACCTTGGGGCCACCGGGGCGCGCCCCCGCGCCTCCGCTTCCGGCCTCCGCCCCTTCCTGATCCGAGGAGACTCCCGTGCGTAAATGGCTGCCGCTGACGGCCGTCTGCCTAGGGGCTTTCATGCTCCTGATCGACGTCACGATCGTGACCGTCGCCCTGCCCGACATGGCCGCCGACATGCGGAGCGGATTCGCCGGCCTCCAGTGGGTCATGGACGTCTACGCTCTCGCCCTGGCCGCCCTGCTGCTCGGCGCGGGCTCGCTCGCCGACCGGATCGGCCGGCGCCGCGTCTACCTCGGCGGGCTCGGCCTGTTCGCCGCCGCCTCGCTCGCCTGCGGCCTGGCCACCGGCCCGGCCGCGCTGATCGCCTTCCGCGCCGTCCAGGGCGTGGGCGGGGCCGCCATGTTCGCCACCACCATGGCCCTGCTCAGCGGGGCCTACCAGGGCCGCGACCGCGGGGTGGCCTTCGGCGTCTGGGGCGCGGTCAACGGGGCCGCCGCCGCGGCCGGGCCCATCATCGGAGGGCTGCTGACCGAGCACTTCGGGTGGCGCTGGATCTTCTTCATCAACCTGCCCGTCTGCGCGCTGGCCGTCTACGTCACCCTCAAGGCGGTCGCCGAGTCCCGCGATCCGCACGCCACCCGCCTCGACCTGCCCGGCATGGCCACCTTCACCGCGGGCGCGGGGGCCCTCACGTACGCCGTGATCCGCGGCGGGGAGAACGGCTGGAGCTCCGCCACCACCCTCGGGCTGCTCGGTTTCGCCGCGGCCGCCTTCGCCGGCTTCGTCCTCGTCGAACTGCGCGGCCCCCACCCGATGCTGGACCTCTCCCTCTTCCGCAGCCGCACCTTCGTCGCCGTCATGGCCGCCGGACTGCTGCTGTCCGGCGCCGCGTTCTCGTACCTGATGTACGTCTCCCTCTGGCTGCAGTCCGCCGAGGGGATGGGCCCCGTCGGCGCGGGCCTGGTGCTGCTGCCGCTGAGCGCGGCCGGGTTCGTCGTCGCCGCGGCGGCCGGGCGGCTGCTGCACGGGGTCTCGCCCCGGCTGACCATCGGCGGCGGGCTGCTGCTGATCGGCGTGGGCGCACTGCTCCAGGCCTGGATGCTGCACGCCGGGGACGGCTGGGCCGTGCTGGTCCCGGGGCTGCTCGTGACGGGTGTGGGGGTGGGCGCCGCGACCCCGGCGCTGGCCGCGACCGCCATGGCGGCCGTGACCCCGGCCCGGGCGGGCATGGCCGGCGGGGCACTGAACACCGCCCGGCAGTTGGGCACCGCCCTCGGCATCGCCGTGCTCGGCGCGGTCTTCCACGCCGGGCTGCGCTCGGGCCTGGGCGGGGGCGGTCGGGGGCTGTCGGAGGCACTGGCCGCCGGCGGCGCCGGGCGGCTGCTCGACGGGGCACCGGCCGGGGCGGCCCGCGACACCCTGACCGGGCTGGTGGAGGCCGCCTTCGCGAGCGGCCTGCGGGACACCTTCCTGGTCTCGGCGGCGATGGGGCTGGCCGGCGCCCTGGCGGTGTTCCTGCTGATCCGCGGAACCTCCGGCACGGCGGCCGTGCCGCGCCCGGCGGCGGCTCCGACGGCCGAGCGCACCGCGGCGGCGCGGTCGTAACGCGACCCCGCCATAAGGCGGGTGGCCGGGCATCTGACGGGTGAACCTTCGAACGCGCTGCGCACGCCGAATCGTTTCGGCACAGGGGTCCGCTCCTACGCTGCCCGCGGATGCCACCGGACCCGGTATCCGCGGAACCCGAGAAACGGACTCCTTATGCGTCTTCGCACCACCGCCGCCGTGTTCGCCGGCGCCCTCGCGCTCGTCCTGCCCACCGCCGGCCCTTCGCTGGCCGACGATCACGGCGGCCGCAGCCTGGGCACGCTCCACTACCGGTTCGTCGACCAGGACGGCGAGGACCGCAGCGGGCAGATCCGGCCCGCGGAGAACGACACCTGCTACGTGCTCACGCGCACCTCCGAGGAGGAGCCGGCCGTCGAGGTGGTGAACGAGACGAAGTCCCTCGCCGAGCTCTACGACAACCGCAGCTGCGACGGCAAGGCGAAGCGGACACTGCGGCCGGGCGAGCGGGCACGGCACGTGGAGGCCGTCTCGGTCTTCTTCAAGCCGGTCGTGGAGGACGGCGCGAGCCGTCCGGACGAGGGCCGCGGCGACTGGACCGGCCGCGACGACGAGGGCCGCGGGGAGCAGGGGCGTGACGACCAGGGTCGCGATGACCAGGGCCGGGGCGAGCAGGGGCGTGACGACCAGGGTCGCGGCGACCACGGCCGTGACGACCACGGCCGTGACGACCAGGGCCGGGGCGACCAGGGCCGTGACGACCAGGGCCGGGGCGACCACGGCCGTGACGACCAGGGCCGGGGCGAGCAGGGCCGTGACGAGCAGGGTCGCCCGGACAACGGCGGTCGTGAGGACCAGGTCGCGGCCCCGGACAACGGCGGTCGTGAGGACCAGGTCGCGGCCCCGGACAACGGCGGTCGTGAGGACCAGGCCGTAGCCCCGGACAACGGCGGTCGCCCGGACGGCGCCATGGGCGACGAGGAGGAAGAGGAGGAGCCGGAGGAGGACATCTTCAACGTGATCTTCCGCGCCATCCCCTGACCCCGCACTCCTCGCACGGACGGGCCCGGCACCCCGCACAGGGGCGCCGGGCCTCCGTGCGTCAGGCGGCGGGTGCCGCCTCGGGCGCCAGCCAGTCCACGACCTCCGCCGCCGTATAGGGCCGCGCGTCCGGCGAGAGGCCCGTCAGGAAGGACAGGTCCTTGGCGATGGTCACCAGCGGGGGCTCCACCCGGCCGCCCGGCCGCCGCTGCGCCAGCCCGATGGTGGCCAGCAGCCCGTTGCACAGGCATCGGCGGCCCTTCGCGTCGGCCGCGTCACCGCTCTTGCGGACGTACGAGGCCACCGGCTCGGCCGCACACCGGTAGGCCAGGCCGCGCGGTCCCCGTACCGGAGTCCGCCGGAAACCCAGATCGCACACTCGGCGGCGGGCCGCCGCCACTTCGGGCTCGGAGACCGTGCCCGGCAGCTCCGCCACCTTGAAGGGGAACGACGTCGGCGAGGCCTCGGGGTCGTTGCGCACGGTGAGGGTGCCGGCCAGGGCCCGGCCGCGCAGCTCCGCGCGCAGGTGGGGGCCATGCCCGACTCCTCGCACAGCGCGAAGGCGCTGCCGATCTGCACCCCGGCCGCCCCCTCGGACCGCGCGGCGGCGACGGCCTCCGGGGAGGCCTGGCCGCCGGCGAGCCAGAACGGCAGCCCGAGCGCCGCCATTTTCGCGAGATCGGGATGGTCGCGCGGACCGTAGACCGGCTGGCCGTCCTCGTCGAGCCGCATCGGCCCGCGCGGCGGGGCGCTGTGCCCGCCCGCCCCGCTGGTCTCGATCACGAAGCAGTCGGGGCGCGTCGCCTCGTCGCGGGCCAGGTAGGCGGCCAGCACCGGCAGGGGCACGATGGCCAGCACGTCCGGGCGGCGCAGCGGGCCGGGAAGATGCCCGGCGAGGAGCGCGGCCGGGTCGAAGAGGTGGTCCAGCGGCTGCTCCTCGTCCGCGACCGCGATCCGGGTCACGCAGGCTTCGTAACGCGCCAGTCGCGAGACGAGGGCCGGGATCTGACCGGGGACTCCCGCGCCCACGAGCACGTAGTCGACGCCTGCCAGGATCGCGCCGAACTCCCCCAGCTACCGCTGGGAGGTGCCCCCAGCGGGGGCGGTGGCCAGTTGGATCTTCTCCAGGTAGTTGATGCCGACGACGCCGTCATGTCCCTCCTTCGCGAGCCAGACCTCGGCGAAGTTGCCGAGGACGGTGAGGATTTCCGCCTGGGCCCCTCCCCCAGACTCCGTCCGGGGGGACCCCCAGGACGCGCGCAGCCGCGGGGTGGTCCGCATCGGGACGCCCTCGTCGAGGCCGTCCTCGCGGAAGTAGCAGTCGAGCGCGGTCTGCGCGAGCTCGGGCAGCGGGAAGGCGGCCAGCGCCCGGCGGACGTGCCCGCCCGGGTCGCCGGTCTGGAGCACGCGGGCCAGGACGACGTCCAGCGCGGTGCCGGAGACCACGCCCAGCTGGCCGGTCCGGGACACGGCCCGGGCCAGCCGCCAGCCGGAGACCCCGACGCCCATCCCGCCCTGGATCAGCCAGGGGCGCCGTGCGGCGGCGGGAGCGGTCGTGGGGGGCTGCGGCATGGGGCACGTCCGTCACTCGGTGGGTCACCCGAACCTACGCTTCCGTAGGTTCGCTCGGTTTCAGTCTCCCCGCACGGGGACACGCGGACCGGCGCCGAAAGTCCCCGGCCCGGGGGGAGGTGGTCCCGAACGGACACGGCCGAATGGTTCCGCACGTGGAACAGGGCCGCCCGGGGAGGTCTTCTCCCGGGCGGCCCCGTGGTCTAGCGGTTCAGCTCTGGCTCACTCCGTGCCCCGGTGGGGGTCAGAAGGTGAGCTTCCAGCTGTCGATCTTGCCGGTGTCGAGGTTCGCGTTGTCGTTGACCCGGAGCTTCCAGACGCCCTGGGCCACCTCGGAGGAGGCGTTGACCGTGTAGCTCTTGACGATGTTGTCCGCACTGCCGCCGGAGCGGTTGTGCAGGTTGTAGACGCTGCCGTCGGGGGCCACCAGGTCGACCTTCAGGTCACCGATGTAGGTGTGGACGATGTTGACGTCCACCTTGAGGGTGCTCGGGGCGTTGCCGGTGCGGGTCACCGTGATCGGGGACTCGACGGTCGAGTTGTCCGCGATCGCGTAGTCGGTCGTGTTCTCGAACACGTTCTGCTGGGAGGTGCCGACGGTCCAGGTGAAGGACGCCGTTCCCGTCTTGGACGCGGAGTCGGTCACCGTGACGGTCACGTTGGACGTGCCCGTGGTGGTCGCCGTGCCCGAGATCAGACCGGTCGAGGAGTTGATCGACAGACCGGCCGGCAGGCCGGTCGCCGCGTAGGACAGGGCACCCGGGTTGGTGCTGGTGGCCTGGACCTGGAGGCTCACCGCGGTGTTGACCTGGGTGGTCTGGTTCGGGATCGCGGTGACGGTGACGCCGTCGTTGATGCGCGGGCCGACGTTGATGGCGGCCCAGGCGTTCGCGACGTTGTTGTAGGTCGTCGAGCCGGCGCCGTACAGGTCGGCGGCGGCCTTCAGCGTCTGGACGCGGGCGTCGGCGTAGTTGGTGTTCGACTTGAAGTAGCCGACCGTCAGCGCGCGGAACCAGATCTTGGACGCGGCGTCGCGGCCGATCGCGGTGACCGGGAGGCCGTCGGAGGTCGGCGAGTCGTAGCTCACGCCGTTGATGACCTTGGCGCCGGAGCCCTCGGAGGCCAGGTAGTACCAGTGGTTGGCCGGGCCGGAGGAGTAGTGGACGTCGACGCCGCCGATGCCGGAGTACCAGGCGTCCTTCGACGCGCCGTCCTTGCTCGGCTTGTCCATGTAGCGCAGCGGAGTGCCGTTGCTGTTGATGTCGATCTTCTCGCCGACCAGGTAGTCGCCGACGTCCTGCGGGTTGTTGGCGTAGAACTCGACGGCCGCGGCCATGATGTCCGAGGTGGCCTCGTTCAGACCGCCCGGCTCACCGGAGTAGGTCATGTTGCCCGTGACCGAGGTCAGACCGTGGGTCATCTCGTGCGCGGCCACGTCGGTGGAGGTGAGCGGCTTGACGTTGCCCTCGCCGTCGCCGTAGGTCATGCAGAAGCAGGAGTCGTCCCAGAAGGCGTTCACGTAGTTGTTGCCGTAGTGGACCCGGCTGTAGGGCGCGACGCCGTCGTTGCGCAGGCCGTTGCGGCCGTGCACGTTCTTGTAGTAGTCCCACGTGACCGCGGCGCCGTAGTGCGCGTCACCGCCCGCCGTCTCCAGGTTCTGCGGCGTGCCGTTGCCCCAGATGTCGTCCGGCCCGGAGAAGAGGGTGCCGGTGCCGGAGGTGGCGTGGTTGAGGTTGTACGTCTTGTGGCTGCCGCGCCCGACGTCGGTCAGGTTGTAGGTGCTGCCCGACTGCGAGGTGCCGAGCGTGACCTGGCCGCTGTACATGGTGTTGCCGGTGCCGGTCTCGATGGCCTGCCACGAGGTGATCTTGGCGCCGGTCTTGGCGTTGGTCACCACGTGCAGCTCGCTGGGCGTGCCGTCGTGCTGGAGCCCGCCGACGACGGTCTCGAAGGCGAGGACCGGAACGCCCTCGGCCGCCCAGATCACCTTGCGGGCGCTCTTGGAGGCCTTGGCCTCCTTCGCGCCCTCCGCGTTCGCGGCGGAGACCGCCTGGCCCTCGGCGGCCGCCGGGGTGACCGAGGCGCTGGTGTCGGCGACCTTGATCTCGTGGTTGGTGGCCTTGGTGACGCTCCTGGTGACGCCGTCCTTGGCGTGGACCGTCAGGTCGCCGCCGAGTACGGGCAGACCGTCGTAGGTCCGCTCGTAGGTGGTGTGCGTGGTGCCGTCCGCGTCCTGGACCACGTCACGGACGACGAGCTTCTCGCCGCTGCCGAGACCGAGGGCCTTGGCGGCCTGCGCGGTGGTGGAGTTGGCCTCGGCGAGGAGCGTCGCACGCTCCGAGGCGCTGAGTGCGCGGTTGGCCGCGCCCGGGTTGGGCTTGGCGGCCGTGCGGGCCTGCGACGCGGTGGCGTCGGCGGATGCGGTTCCGGCCTGTATGCCTACGGCGAGCATGGCCGCCGCGGCAACGAGCGCGCCGGCCGCGGTGGCACGCCTGTGGGGGGTGGGACTCAACGCAGACTCCTTCTGCAAGGGGGTTCCGGACGGCTGGGTGGGCCTCCGGGCAGATCAGGGCTGGTGCGATGAACGGTCGAAGAGTGCCACTTACCGGCCCCAATGTCAGGGCCGCGTCAAAGGATTGGCCGGAAATGGTTCGTTGTCCGAGGAGACGTGTCCGGTATCCGAACCCTTCACCTTCGTGTGGCACCCTGCGCGGCCCGGGGTCGGAACGCCTGGTACCGGTTGCTAACGCTTGAGCAACAAGAGGTCCGGTAAAGTCAAACGGCACTTACCGTACGGGTGTTTGTCGTACTGTTTCCCGGTGCGACAGCCGTCCGAGGTTTGGGGAAGCCGCGGGCTGTCGCCGCTGTCATAGACCACGTGCCAGGGGGGCCCATGAGGCATGTCCATTTTCCTGCGCAAAGAGTGGCCGGAACGGCCAAGGGGACCGTTCTGCCCGCACGGCGCCTGGGTGACAAGGCCCGTTGGTACCTGCCCGCCGCCGTCACCGCCGACGTCCTCGGTGCCGCCGTACCCGTAGGCCTCGTCTTCGAGGCCGCGGAGCAGGTCCGGCCCCTCTACTGCGCCCTCGGCGCCGCCCTGGCGTGGACCGGGGTGCAGGCGCTGCGCCGGCGCTACTCGGCGCGGGTGCTCGGCGAGTCCCGCGGGGTGCTGCCCGTGCTGCACGACTGGCTGATTCTCATCGGTGTCCTGGCCGTCGCCCGGGTGGTGACGGAGGAGGACACCCCCCGGCTGTCCGCCCTCGGGGCCCTGCTGCCCGCGCTGCTGATCACCGTCGCCTGCCACAAGCTGACCTACCGTCACCTCTCGGCCGCCCGCCGCGAGGCCCAGGCCGTCAGCCGGGTCCTGGTGGTCGGCGAGCCCGACGCCGCCGAGGACGTCATCGCCCACCTCGCCGCGCGCACCGATCACCCGTACGTGGTCGTCGGCGTGGTCCCGGTCGGCACCGGATCCCTCGTCAGCGGGGTGCCCGTCGCGGCCCGGCTCGACGCGGTGATGCCCGAGGCGGCGAACGGCGACTCCGCGGCCGTCCTCGGCGCCGTCGCCAGCCACCACGCCGACCTGGTGCTCGTGGCCCCCGGCGCGCGGATCGCGGGGGAGCGGCTGCGCCGGGTCGCCTGGGCCCTGCACGACGCCGGTCTGGAACTGGCCGTGTTCCCCGGGCTGGTGGAGGTCTCCGTCAAGCGGCTGGAGACCCTGTCCGCGGGCGGCCTGGCCGTGCTGCGGGTGGTGCCGCCGGTCAGCCGGGGCGTGCAGACCCTGCTCAAGTCGGTGCTGGACCGGGTGGGGGCCGCGGCCGGACTGCTGCTGCTCTCCCCGCTCTTCCTCGGGATCGTCCTGTCGATCCGCCTCGGCTCGCGCGGCCCGGCCTTCTACCGGCAGCGGCGCATCGGCCGCGACGGGGTCCCGTTCGTGATGTGGAAGTTCCGCACGATGGTCGTCGACGCCGACGCCCGCAAGGCCGAGCTCTCCGGGGCCAACGAGAACGACGGCCTGATGTTCAAGATCCGCCGGGACCCCCGGGTGACCCGGGTGGGCCGGCTGCTGCGCCGCACCTCGCTGGACGAACTGCCCCAGCTGATCAACGTACTGACGGGCCACATGTCGCTGGTCGGCCCGCGCCCGCCGCTGCCGGAGGAAGTGGCGCGGTACGACGAGGTCGAACTGCGCCGGCTCACCGTGCGGCCCGGGATGACGGGGCTGTGGCAGATCAGCGGGCGCTCCGACCTGTCGTGGGACGAAACGATCCAGCTGGACCTCCAGTACGTCGACAACTGGTCCTTCACCAGTGACGTCGACGTCATGGGCCGTACGATCCGCGCCGTCGTCGACGGTCGCGGAGCGTACTGAGGGACCGTGGCCCGTGCGGTCAGCGCTGCTCGCCCAGCCACCACTGGTAGGTGGAGGCGATGCCGTCCCGCAGCGGGATCCCCGGCTTCCAGCCGAGCGAGGTCAGGCGGCCGACGTCCAGGAGCTTGCGGGGGGTGCCGTCCGGCTTGGAGGTGTCCCAGGCGAGCCGGCCCCGGAAGCCGGTCACCTCGGCGACGGTCTCGGCCAGCTCCTTGATGGTCAGGTCCTCACCGCAGCCGATGTTGACGGGCTCGTCGCCGTCGTACGTGTTCAGCAGTACGGCACAGGCGGCGGCGAGGTCGTCCACGTGCAGGAACTCCCGGCGCGGGGTGCCGGAGCCCCACAGGGTGACCTCCTCGCGGCCCTCGGCGGCGGCCTCGTGGAAGCGGCGGATGAGGGCGGGCAGGACGTGCGAGGACTCCAGGTCGAAGTTGTCGCCCGGGCCGTAGAGGTTCGTCGGCATGGCCGAGATGTACGAGGCCCCGTACTGCTTGCGGTACGACTGGACCTGGACGATGCCCGCGATCTTGGCGAGGGCGTAGGCCTCGTTGGTCGGCTCCAGCGGGCCGGTCAGCAGGGCGTCCTCGCTGATGGGCTGCGGGGCCAGCTTCGGGTAGATGCAGGAGGAGCCGAGGAACAGCAGGCGGCCGACGCCGGCGGTGTGCGCGCCGGCGATGACGCTGAGCTGGATCTTGAGGTTGTCCTCCAGGAACTGCACCGGGTAGGTGCTGTTGGCCATGATCCCGCCGACCTTGGCGGCGGCCAGCACGACCGCGTCCGGGCGGACGTCGCGGAGGTACGCCTCGGTCGCGGCGGCGTCGCGCAGATCGAGGTCGGCGCGGCCCCGGGTGAGCACCTCGTGGCCGTCGGCGGTGAGCCGGCGGGCGACCGCGGAACCCACGAGGCCGCGGTGGCCGGCGACGAAGACGCGGGCGTTCGGGGGCAGGAGCGGCAACGAACTTGTCATACCGCCGATGATGCCAGTCCGCTCCCGCGGAGGTGGCGGCGGTCCGGACCCTGCCGGTCCGGGGCCGGGCGGCCACGAGCGGGCGTGTACGGTACGCATCCAGTCCTCGGGGGTTCCCGGGTACGGCCTCGGGCGGGCAGGGGAAGCACGCTCAGCACAAAGAACACAACGCACCCCAGGGGGACCGCATGGGTAAAACGGCACTGATCACCGGCGTCACCGGACAGGACGGCTCGTACCTGGCCGAGCTGCTGCTCTCCAAGGGCTACACGGTGCACGGACTCGTGCGGCGGTCCTCCAGCTTCAACACGGAGCGGATCGACCACATCTACCAGGACCCGCAGACCGCCAACCGGTCCTTCGTGCTCCACCACGCCGACCTGTCGGACGGTGTGGCCCTGGTGAACCTGCTGCGCGAGATACGGCCCGACGAGGTCTACAACCTCGGCGCGCAGTCGCATGTACGCGTGTCCTTCGACGCCCCTCTCTACACCGGCGACGTGACCGGGCTCGGCGCGCTGCGGCTGCTGGAGGCCATCCGGGCCAGCGGTGTGGACACCCGCATCTACCAGGCCTCGTCCTCCGAGATGTTCGGCGCCACCCCGCCCCCGCAGAACGAGGGGACCCCGTTCCACCCCCGCAGCCCGTACGGCGCCGCGAAGGTGTTCGCGTACTGGACCACGGTGAACTACCGCGAGGCCTACGGGATGTTCGCGGTCAACGGGATCCTCTTCAACCACGAGTCCCCGCGCCGCGGCGAGACCTTCGTGACCCGCAAGATCACCCGTGCGGTGGCCCGGATCAAGGTCGGCCTTCAGGAGAAGCTCTACCTCGGCAACCTCGACGCCGTCCGCGACTGGGGCTACGCGCCCGAGTACGTGGACGCCATGTGGCGGATGCTCCAGCAGGACGAGCCCACCGACTACGTCGTCGCCACCGGAGTCGCCGCGACCGTCCGCGAGTTCGTCGAGGCCTCCTTCGGCCACGCCGGCCTCGACTGGAACGAGCACGTGCGCTACGACCCCAAGTACGAGCGCCCCAGCGAGGTCGACGCGCTCATCGGCGACGCCTCCAAGGCCCAGGAGCTGCTTGGCTGGAAGCCGACGGTCCTGGTGGCCGAATTGGCGAGGATCATGGTCGACGCCGACATCCGCCAGGTCGAGGACCAACTGGCGGGCGTGACGGTCCGCATCGACCGCTGAAGGCCTTATATTTCCCCTACGATTTGCCGTGTCCCGGTCATTCGCGCAGTCCGCTGCCGGTGTGACCGGGGCAAACCTGCCGTATGTCCGTAGTGCACCCTCCATGCTGAACCTGTTGATTCCAAGTTGGTATGACTTGGGTCAAGTGAGGTGACCGGGCCCTTGTCTGAGCCCTAGTCTGCGCCCCGTACATATGGCTGTTCGGATAGTTCCAGCCATCAAACCGGGCGATTGCCCTGGGGGGCTCATGCGTAGATCCAGAGGGCTGACTGCCGCCCTCGTCCTGTCACTGGCCGGTGCCGGCACCGGTATAGGCCTGGTGCTGATGCCTCAGGCGTCCGCCATCACGCCGCCGGTGGCATTCACCGCGGACGAACTGCCGACCTGGCAGACGAACGGCGTCGTCTGGGCGATGGCCCAGGCCAACGGCACCGTCTTCGCCGGTGGCACCTTCTCCGCCGTGCGCCCGCCCGAGGGCACCGCCGGTGCCGAGCAGGAAGCCGTGAACTTCGTCGCGCTCGACGCCGCGACGGGCAACCCCACCTCCTGCAAGCTGGCGTTCACCATCGGCGACGGCACCGCGACCGTGCGGACGCTGGTGGTCTCGAAGGACAAGAAGACCCTCTACGCGGGCGGTTCCTTCGGCGCGGTCAACGGCACCCCGGTCTCCAGCATCGCCGCGATCGACATCGCGAGCTGCACCCCCAAGGCCGCGTTCCACCCGGGCTTCCCCGCCACCGTGCGCGCGCTCGCCGTCACCGACGACACCCTGTACGCGGGCGGCGACTTCGGCACCGTCGAAGGCCAGACCCGCGAGCGGTTCGCCGCGGTCGACGCCGCCTCCGGTGCGCTCAAGCCCTTCGTCGCCAACGTCGACGAGCCGGGCCGTGCGGTCGAGGTCACCCCCGACGGCAAGAACGTCCTGCTCGGCGGCGACTTCTTCACCGTCAACGGCAAGACCAGCCACGCCCTGGCCGTGGTCAACGCCGCCACGGGCGCGGTCACCAAGACCTACACCAACATCCCGTCGAACTCGGTCGTCAAGGACATCGCCACCGACGACAACGGAGGTTTCTACACGGGCAACGAGGGCTCCGGCGGCGGTGTCTTCGACGGCCGCATCGGCTTGAAGCTGAGCGACTTCAGCGAGAAGTGGCGCGACCGCTGCCTCGGCGCGACCCAGGCCGTCCTGCCGTACGAGGGCGTGCTGTACAGCTCCTCGCACGCGCACGACTGCTCCACCGAGCTGGAGTTCCCCGACGGAAAGCGGAACTTCCTGCTGGCCCAGAACACCAACTGGGAAGGCGCCGCCCCCGCGCCCGTGAACGGGTTCGTACGCAGCCCCGGAAAGCTCGGCTGGCACCCCACCGCCAACGACGGCGGCATGGCCAACATCGAGGGCATCGGCCCGCGGGTCATGGCCGTGGCGGAGAAGAACGACGTCAAGTACATGTGGGTCGGCGGTGAGTTCACCCTCATCAACGGCAAGACGCAGTGGGGCCTGACCCGCTTCGCCTCCACCGGCGACCGCGGCGCCCCGACCACCCCGGCCGTCAGCGCCGCCAGCGTTAAGGCCGGCGAGGCCCAGGTCCGCTGGCGCACCAGCTACGACGCGGACGACAGCAAGCTGACGTACCGCATCTACCGCAACGGCTCGGCCACCCCGATCGCCTCCGTGAGCGCGAGCTCGCTGGAGTGGGAGCGCCCGCAGGCCTCCTGGAACGACACCACGGTCAAGGCCGGCCAGACCTACACCTACCGTGTGACCGCGACCGACGGCGCGGGCAACACCAGCGCCCTGTCGGCCACCGCCTCGGTGACGGTCCCGTCCGCGGTCCAGGCGTACCCGAACCAGGTCCGCGCGGACGGCGCCCAGCTGTACTGGCGCTACGA
Organism: Streptomyces sp. NPDC048337; assembly: GCF_043201175.1. Classification (NCBI taxonomy): domain Bacteria; kingdom Bacillati; phylum Actinomycetota; class Actinomycetes; order Kitasatosporales; family Streptomycetaceae; genus Streptomyces; species Streptomyces sp. NPDC048337. The sequence continues at coordinate 121,480 of NZ_JBICYR010000016.1, read as the reverse complement.
CGACACCGTCAGCCCGTACGTCGCCGACTCCTCGGTCAGCGGCAACACCAGCGGCATCCAGCTCAACGCCCCGGCCCTGCGCCAGTCGCCCGGCGCCCTCTCCGGCTCCAGCACCGCCATGGGCTTCAACGGCACCAGCCAGCAGGTGTACAGCGACCGCCGCCAGACGGTCGGCAGCACGTACACCATCGAGACCTGGTTCAAGACGAACACCACCCGCGGCGGCAAGCTGATCGGCTTCGGCGACAACCAGAGCCGCAGCAGCGGCATGTACGACCGGCAGATCTACATGACCAACGCAGGTCGTCTGGTCCTCGGTGTCTACAACGGCCTCGCCAGGACCGTCACCACGGACGGCGCGTACAACGACAACAAGTGGCACCACGTGGTCGGCACCCAGGGTCCCGGCGGCATCACCCTGTACGTCGACGGCCGTCAGGCCAAGGACACGCTGAACGCGACCAGCACCCAGAGCTATGCGGGCTACTGGCACGTCGGCGGAGACACCCTGGCCAACTGGCCGAACCGCCCGTGGAGCAACTTCTTCGCCGGTCAGCTCGACGAGTCGGCGGTCTACCCGACGGCGCTCACCGCGGCCCAGGTCAAGAACCACTTCGACCTGGCCGGTGCCCCCACCGACACGGTCTCCACGGTCAAGGCGGCGGAGGACACCTACATCAACCAGGGCGCCCCGAGCACCGCCTACGGCACGTCCACCTCGCTCGCGGTGCGCGGCACCTCGGCGTACGAGACGTACCTGCGCTTCAGCCTCCCGGCCGCCCCGGCCGGCCAGGTCCTGAAGTCCGCCTCCCTCCAGATCAAGACCACCACGCAGACGGGCGCCGGCACCGCCGACAAGGTCTCCGTGGTTCCGGTCACCGGCACCTGGAGCGGCGCGGGCACCACCTTCAACACCAAGCCCACCCTCGGCACCACCCCGCTCGGCTCGATCGCGAGCGTGCCGGACGGCTCGGCGGTCCAGGCCGTCCCGCTGGACACCGCCGCGCTCTCCGCGGTGCTGGGCAGCAGCTACAGCCTGGGCCTGACGAGCACGGGCACCGACCCGCTGTGGATCTGGTCCTCGGAGTCCACGGCGGCGGAGGGCGCGCCGCAGCTGGTCCTCACCTTCGGCGCGAAGTAGCCACCGCCTGAGGACGGGCGGGGCCCGGCTCTACGTGGCCGGGCCCCGCCCGTCTGTCCCACCCAGCAAGTACGCACATATGTAAGTACGGGAGCCATCCGATGTACCGACGCTCCGCAGCGGCTGCTGTTCTGCTGGCCGCCGCCCTGACGCTGACCGCCTGCAGTTCGGACGGGGGCAAGGCCGACTCCGGCGCGGAGGCGAAGCCCCCGGCCTCGTCGTCGGTCCCCGACCCCGCGGACACCCCGGCGCCCGCGGCGTCCGCCCCCGACGCGAAGCCGACGGGCCCCGTCGTCCCCGACTCGAAGCTCACCCCGAAGACGGGCAGCTTCACGCCGCAGGAGAAGAAGTACCTGAGCGGGCGGGTCCCCGAGAAGATGGACCCGGCGGCCGTCCTGCAGCGCGGCCAGGAGGCCTGCCAGCGGGTGGAGCGCACCGCGAAGCGCGACAAGGACGCGGCGACCGGGGCCGTCATCACCGGGGAGATCCCGGGCGCGAAGGACGCGATCACGCTCCTGTGCCCGGAGCAGCAGCCGATCCTGGCGGCGGCGGAGAAGGGCTTCCCCGAGGGCACCCGCCAGTCGCCCGCGGCGGGCTCGTACCGGGCGCTGACGCAGGCCACGACGTGCACGTGGGAGGCGAAGGGCAAGGACGGCACCACCCTGGCCTCCGGCCCGCAGACCCCGCCGAAGGCGGGCGACAAGATCACGGCCACCATCCCGTCGGGCACGGCCGAGTTCACCTCGTCAGGCTGCTACGCCTGGCTCCCGGCGTAGCCCCCCGCCAAGCCCACCGGCTTCGCTTGCGTTCTAGTGGTCGTCGCAACACCCCAGCTCAGGGGATGCGATGGACTTCAAGATCCGGGAGAACCGGAAGCCGGGCGGAGGAAGGCTGGTGCGGGAACGCGCCGCATACTTCGAGCTCATGAAGCAGGGCTACAGCACGAGGGATGCGGCGCGGATCGTCGGGATCAACCTGCGCACCGGCAAGTGGTGGCGTAACGGCTGGCACTCACCGCCGCACGGCCAGAAGCCGGTTCCTCCCATCTACGGGACGGGGCCGGCTTCCGTGTTGCCTGAGGCCGCCGACAGCCCGGGAACATCCCGGTTCCTGACCGAGTCTGAGCGGATTCACATCGCCGACCGGCTGCGGGAGAAGGCATCCATCCGGCGCATCGCGTCCGAGCTGGGACGCAGCCCTTCCACCGTCAGCCGGGAGGTCCGGCGTAACCGACGACCCATGCCCAATGACGGCTTCGCCTACCAGCCGTTCCACGCCCACCGCTGGGCCGTCTTCGCACCGGCCGGGCCTACCGCCGGCCGCACCGTCACGCCGCCAAGCGTGTCAGCCGCCCGGTCAAGAACATGGTCTTGATCAGCGAGCGTCCCGCCGAGGCCGCCGACCGGGCGGTCCCAGGCCACTGGGAAGGCGACCTCATCATCGGCAAGGACGGCCGCTCCGCCATCGGAACCCTGGTCGAACGCTCCACCCGCTACGTCATGCTCGTCCACCTGCCCGACGGCCACAACGCGCAGGCCACCCGCAACGCCCTCGCCACCACAGCGGAAACGCTTCCACGCCATCTGTGGCGGTCGTCGACGTGGGACCAGGGCTCGGAGATGGCCGCCCACCGGGCCTTCACGGTGGCCACCGACATCACGGTCTGCTTCTGCGACCCGGCCAGCCCCTGGCAGCGCGGCTCGTACGAGAACACCAACGGACTGCTGCGGCAGTACTTCCCCAAAGGCACCGACCTGACGGCCCACACCCCCGAGGACCTGGCCGCCGTCGCCGCCGAGATGAACAGCCACCCCCGCAAGACGCTCGGCTGGGAAACCCCTGCCGCGCGTCTGCGTGAGCTGACAGCTCCCACAAGCTGATCTTCGCCTACCTGGGATCGTCGCTTTCCCAGGGATAGACGAAGAGGCTGGGCTGGACACCCCACGTGTTGAGCACCGTCCTCAGCTCGGATTCGTCCCCGGCGTCGGCGGACCCGATGAGGGCCGAGCCGATGTCGTAGTCGAAGCCATCAATGCGCTCGCGGTCGTACTCCCAATGCTCCAGCCGGAAGCTCCGCTCAACGTCACTGCGGACCCAGCCCTCGCCCCGCGCCCGGGCATCAGACTCGCTCCACGCGGGACGGATGCCCACGAACGCGCGGCGACCCGGCCGCGATGCCGGAACTTCCGCGACCAGCCTCCTGCCAAGTCGGAGCGCGTTGAGTTTGTCCGTCGGCCAGTTCGATCCGTCATGCATGAGGCTCATTCTGTTCCTGGCAGCGCACTACCCGCCACAACGCAGCAGTGGCACGGCTGGGGCCCCAGCCGAGCCACTGCATACACTGCTCGCCACACACGCCAGTGATCACGTGTTGCAACGATCCCTCGAATCCGCCCGAAGCCGGGGCGCTTTCGCATGCCTTCGCCTCGGCGCCGTGCGGGCACCACCCCGGGACTCCCGTGGGTGGCGGCCCGGATTCGCGTGGAGGTCACGTGTTCCGCTTGACGCTCGCGCACGCAACCGTCACGTCGCCCCCGTACGCCTCGATCACGGTCTTCGAACCGGTGACCGCACCCGACATGCACAGCTGGCCGCCCATAACCCGAAGGTCCAGTACGAACCGTGTGCTGTCGCCGGAGCGGGCCAGCTCGTGGATGCGGCTGCTGGGGTATCCGGCGCCATTGAGGGCCTTGCGTAGCTGCTCGGGGTCCGTCTTGCCCTTGAGTAGCTGGGTGATGCGGTCGGCGTGCAGGCGAGCGGTGCACTTCTCGGACTCCCCGAGCACGGTTTCCGCCGTGGCGTTCGGATTCGGGTCGCCGGTGGGGACGGGCGGGGGCTCCAACGACGGCAGTGGTGCCGGCGGCGGGGTCTTGCCCGTGTCCGGGCCTTCCGCCGGCGTCGTGGGGTCCGGGACCGGGTCAGCGGGGGCGCCGCCCGGGTCACAGGGCCGGTCGACTTCCAGCAGCATCTGCATGAAAGCCAGCTCCTTCTCATCCTCCGAGAGCGCGGAACCCGGCTTCGGGGTGCCGCAGCCGGTCATGGCGAGCGCGCACAGTGCTGCCGCGGCCGTGGCCATGGTGAATCGGGCACGGCGAACCGTGCCTGTCGCAGGAGCGGTCGGCGTCATTCGGCCAGTGTCGCCATGGCTGGTCACCGGCACATGAGTACGCGTACTCATGCCCTCTGAGGGTGACGTAGATAGTGGCAACACCCCTTGTTACCAGGGAGTTTGACTCGATCTCAGGATGTGGACGGGGGTTGTGGCCAGCGGGAGGCGCGACCTAATGTCCCGACCCGATCAAGCCAAATGATCATCAACCAGGGGAGAATTGTGCGAAGATCAGTGCTGCCTGTCGTCGCCGCCATGTCGTTGTCGCTGCTGCTGCCGCAGCAGGCCGCGAGCGCGGATACGCTGCCCGTGCAGCCGTTGTCCGGCGCCGAGATATCGCAGGTGGGACCCGGCACCTACTACTCGGACACGAAGACCTTCCGGTTCACCGAGTCCGACGTACCTGCCGGCCTGATGGGCCGCAAGCACAGCGTCGTCACGCCCGCGGAGGGCGGCCTGGCCAAGCCCGAATCCGCACCCGAAACCCGCCCGGACATGGGCGTGTTCGGTGCCGGCTGGGAAGCCGAGTTCCTCGGCGGTCAGCTCAACCGCAAGCTGGAGCAGGTCGACGGGGCCGTCGTGGTCACCGACCTGGTCGTGAACGAGTCCTTCCGCTATGAGCTGGTCGACAGCATCGAGTACCCGGGAGGCGGTGGCGTCAACAAGTACGAGGACGCGAGCGGCTCCAAGATCACGGAGACCACGAAGTGGGACGAGGGCCAGGCAGCCCTGACCACGACGATCAGCGAGGTGATCGCGACAGAGCTAAGCGCCGTCGCGGCAGGTGACGACAAGTTCAAGGACGCGAACGGCAACCCGCTCTCCAACGCGGATCTCGCTCCCACCTACACGTGGCAGCAGCCCGCCGGGTACACGGGCGCCGACACGTGGCGGGTGACCAAAACCGGCAACAATGCCTTCGGCGCGAACACGGCCACCTACGACGCCAAGGGCCGTGTCTCCACGGTGACCACCATCCCCAACAGCGAGGGTGTGACCGACTCGCTGGCCGTGACCTACGCGGACTCAACCACCGCCAGTGGCTCAGCTTTCGGTGACTTCTCCGGCCTGGTGAAGGAGATCAGCGCCACCAACGGGCAGACCACGCAGACGGTGGCGCGCTACTCCTACGACGCTTCGGGGAAGCTGCGCACGGTCTCCGACCCGTCTGAGAGCTCCGAGCCGGAGGCGACGTATTCCTACGACGAAACCGGCCGTGTCAACGACATCGACTCCGCGCTGAACGGGTCTTGGGAACTGGACTTCCCGGCTGAGGGCGCCGTGCCGAACGCCACGTTCGACGGCCCGGCATCTCCCTCCTCGGAGGCACAGCTCCAGGGCTCGGCGGGCATCACCGACCCGAACGCCACCGGCCCCATTCAGTCGGAGTTCCTTCAGCCAGGCGGCCCGGAGGCGCCCCTGAGCAACCCGGGGCAGTGCTACACCGCCTACAGGTGGATGTACTACGCAACCTACGGATGCGCGGCATGGGCGAAGCACTACGGCTGGAAGCAGCCGTACTTCAAGTGGACGCCCGACGGCACCCGCGTCGTCGGCATCAACAACGACCACTGCACCGATTCGCCTGACCAGCCCTCGGGTTACGACTTCCGCACGGCATGCGACAGCCACGACTACGGGTACGGCCTCATCGGCAACACCTGGACGTCGTACTCGTACTACCTCAGCCGGTACAACAAGGATGCTGTCGACCAAGAGTTCTACAACATGCTGGTGAACAAGACCTGCGACGCCTACCGGAACAAGAGCACGTGCAGGAGCCGGGCCGGCACCTACTTGTGGTTCGTACGCCACTTCGGAGACCCGCACAACGGCGCGTGATCGCCGGCGCTTGTTGATCAATCACGCCTGAGCGTGGCGGCCGGATGGCGCCCGTGCGCCATCCGGCCCTTCCGTGCGCAAATCCCACACTTCGCCTGGGTACGCGTCGTGCCCAGTATTCGAAATGGACTTACATGAGAAGACCGATATGGTTCTCCGTGCTGTTGGCGCTGACAGCGCTGACGCTCGGCGCGGCGCCGTCCTACGCGGAGGACGGACTCGACGGCACACAGATCACCTCCCCCGTCGACCCGCCGCTGTACGACGAGGTGGTCGACGGCGGCAAGGTCCGCGTGAACGTCGTCACCGAGAACCGCAGCCAGCTCGACCAGGCGGCCACGGCCGGCGAGACGCTGCAGACCCTGTCCACACTCCCCGTGGTGACGCTCCGGGTTGACGAAGCGGGCCTGGAGGCGCTGGCGTCCCAGGAGGGTGTCGTATCGGTCACCGAGGACGTTCCCGTCCCGCCGAGCCTGGATGAGAGCACAGCTCTGATCAAGGCGGACAAGGCCACGGCAGGCGGCTACGACGGCTCCGGCCAGGCGGTCGCGATCCTGGACACCGGTGTCGCCGTGAACCACCCGTTCCTCAAGGACAGGGTGATCGCGGAGGCGTGCTTCTCGTCCAACGACTCGGCTTACGGTGCGACCAGCCTGTGCCCCAACGGCACTACGGCACAGGAAGGGCCGGGGACGGCCGACGTGGAGGCGACGGGCTGCGCGACGATCGCGGGCTGTGACCACGGCACCCACGTCGCAGGCATCGTCGCGGGCAACGGCAAGGACATCACCGGCGCCCCGAAGCAGGGTGTCGCGCCGGGCGCGGGCATCGTCGCCATGCAGGTCTTCTCCAAGTTCACTTCGTCGGCCTACTGTGGCGCAACCGCGCCGTGCGTGCTCAGCTTCACTTCCTCGCAGCTCGCCGCGATGGAGAAGGTCCTGGCGCTGAAGCAGGGCGGAATGCCGATCGCTGCGGCGAACCTGAGTCTGGGCAGCGGCCGTTACACCAGTGCGTGCAACGCCGATCCACGCAAGAAGGTGATCGACGACCTGTTCGCCGCCGGTGTCGCCACCGTCGTGGCGGCCGGTAACAGCGGCTACACCAACGCGGTCAGCGCCCCGGCCTGTGTCCCGTCGGCCGTCGCCGTCGGCTCGACCACCGATGCGGATCAGCTGTCTTCCTTCAGCAACCGTGGCCCGCTGCTCGACGTGTTCGCCCCCGGTACTGGCATAGTCTCCTCCGTTCCGGGAGGGCAGTTCGCCTCGAAGAACGGCACGTCGATGGCCTCCCCGCACGTGGCGGCCGCGATTGCGGTGCTGCGCCAGGCGCATGGGGAAGAAAGCCTGGACAACCTGCTCACGCTGCTGAAGTCGAAGGGGAAGCCGGTCACCTACACGGGTGCCACCACCCCGCGCATAGACCTCGCGGCGACGTTCGAGACGGGCGAGCCGGAGCCCGCCCCGGCCCCGAAGCCGCATCAGGCCGACTTCGCCAACACGAATGCCGCGGCGATCCCCGACGTCGGTACGGTCACCTCTCAGGTCCAGGTCAGCGGTATGGGCGCGCGGGCTTCGGGCGCGTTGCAGGTTTGGGTGGACCTCACCCACCAGCGCCGTAACGACCTGCGGATTGACCTGGTCGACCCGGCCGGAACGGCCCACCGGCTGTCGCTCGGCTACCAGGGCGCCGGCGACGTCAAGCGGTTCTACGGTGTGGACGCGTCGGCTGCTCCGGCGGACGGCACGTGGACACTGAAGGTGCAGGATGTCACCGCCGGGAACACGGGCACGCTGCGCAACTGGTCGATCGGCTTCCCGGTGCTGGAGAACCAGACTGTGACGGCGATCCCGGACGGCGGTTCGGTGGAGCTGCCGGTGACGGGTCCCGACCTCGTCGGATACCCGGCGTCGGAGGTGAACGTGTACGTGGACCTCACGCACGAGTGGCGAGGCGATGTGAGACTCGACCTGATCGCCCCGGACGGAACGGAGTACTTCGTGAAGTCGCCAGAAGTGGCGCAGCGGGGTGGTGATCTCCAGCGACTGTATCCGGTCACGATCGACCCCGAACAGCTCAACGGCACGTGGAAGCTGCGCGTAAGTGACGTGGTGACGGGTTCGACCGGTACGCTCAAGAGCTGGGCGCTGGTGTTCTAGCCGCCCCTGACCTCCCTCGTACGACAATGCCGCCACCGCGCCCAAACCCCGGGCCGGTGGCGGTGATTTTGTCTGCCGTCCCCCTGCGGTGGGCCGCGCCGGGCTGATTGAGGGCACGGGCGCGCACCGCACCTACGGGGTTCGGGGCGGAGTCCCCGGGGAACGGGGGAAGGGCGGAGAGGGACAGGCTCCGCGCAGCGGCCCAGCCCTAGCGGCGCAGCGCGCGCTCGTACACCGGGAGGAGGGTGTCCAGGACGGAGTCCATCGAGAAGGACTGCGCGGCCAGTTCGCGGGCCGCGCGGGAGGCGGATTCGTTCGCCGCCGGGTCCAGCAGGGACAGCACCGCCGATGCCACGCCCGACGGCCCCGGGTCGACCGCGTGGCCGGCTCCGGCGGCGGCGATGTCGCGGGCCAGACCGTTCGAGTGGGTCACCACCGACGGGACCCCCACCGACAGCGCCTCCAGCACCGACATCGGGAACGGCTCGTCCACCGACGGCAGGACGTAGACGTGGGCCCGGCGCAGTTCCGCGAGCACCTCGGCCGTCGAGAGCGCGCCCGGCACCGTGAACCGGTCCGTCAGGCCGAGCGCCGCGATCCGCGCCCGGACCGCCGCCAGCTCGCCCTCGTCGGGGCCCGCCACCACGAACTCCGCGTCCGGGTGCGCCGCGAGCACCGCCGGGGCCGCGTCCACGAAGTCCACCGGCCGCTTACGGGCCTGCAGGCGCGCCGAGTACAGGACGCGCGGCGGCCCGCCGAGCGAAGCGGCAGGCCGCTCCTCCTGCGCCGGCGTGCCGTTGACCAGGCGGACCGCGTTCGCCAGCGGGGCGCCGACCACCGCGTCCAGGCCCTCCCGCTCGTGCGGGGTCAGGTACAGCACCGCGTCCGCCCCGCGCAGCAGCCGCCGTACGGCCACCGCGTCCAGCACCTTGGCCAGCAGCTTCTCGCTCGGGTCCACCATCCCGTGGGTCTGCAGCACCAGCGGCTTGCCGGCCCGCAGCGCCGCGAGGGCCACCGGCAGGGTCACCAGGTCCCGTGCGAGGTGGACATGGACCACGTCCGCGTCCCGCACCAGGCGGCCCGCCGAGGCCAGCAGGGCCGGCGAGGTCATCCCGCTGAAGCCCAGGGGCAGCAGCCGCCGCGCCGGGAAGAGCCTGGCCGGGACGCCCTCCACGGAGGTCGGCCAGGGGTCGGGGAAACCCTCGCCCAGCGCCACCAGCCGCGCCTCGTGGCCGCGCGCCCGCAGCCCCCCGGCCAGGTTCAGCGCGACCCGGACCGGCCCGCCGAAGGCGTGCGAGGGGGAGTGCAGGGTGACGGCGTGCAGGACTTTCAACGCGGCACTCACTTGGGCTCCTCCACCGGGCGGCGCCGCCCGTCCTGGGTCTGCAGGGTCAGTTCCGGCAGGTCCTTGTGTACGACGGCCCCCGCGCCCGCGACCGCGCAGCGGCCCACGGTCACCCCGGCCAGCACGGTCGCCCGTACCGCCACCCACGCCCCGTCCTCGACGGTGATCGGCGCGTTGCGGTAGCGGAAGTCCGCGGCCCGGTGGTCGTGCGAGCCGGTGCACAGCAGGGCCTCCTGCGAGAGGCACACGTGCGAACCGATCGTCACCGGCTCCAGGTTCAGCAGCCAGGCGCCCTCGCCGATCCAGGTGTGGTCCCCGACGGTCAGCTTCCACGGCCACAGCACCCGCACCTTGTGCCGGATCAGCACGCCCTCGCCGATCCGCGCCCCGAAGGCCCGCAGCAGCGAGACCCGCAGCCGCGCCGGACAGAACCAGCTCATGAACAGCGTGTTCATCACGGCGAACCAGAGCGCCTGCGTCAGCAGCCCGCGCCCCTTGTCGTATCCGGCCAGCGTGAAGGAAGGAAGATCACGCACCTGTAGCCCCCATCGTGCACCCACACCGGCGCCTCCCCGGGCACGGCCCGCTCAGACTAGACTGCGCGCGGACCAGGCACATGGGGTGGGGGCGGCAGTGACGACGGACATACGCAAGCCCACCGTTCGGCCCGCGAAGCCGCCGGTGCCGTCGCCCTTCGAGGACGAGACGCTGTGGGGCCGGGTCACCACCCCGCGCACGCTCCTCTCGCGCGCGCTGTCCGTCCCGCTCGCCCTCGGATTCACCGTCTTCCTGCCGCTGTTCGTCGCCGTCCAGACCGGCGCCGGCGCCCGTGACGCGGCCTTCTGGCTCCAGCTCCTGCTCACCATGTACGCGGGTGCCCGGCTCTCCGCGATGGTGCTCACCAGCCGGCGCAAGCTGCTCCAGGGCTCCTTCTGGCTCTTCGTCTACATGGCCATGGGCGTGGCCCCGCTCGCGCAGGCCGTCCTCGGCCAGGTCCCCACGCCCGTCGTCGGCCCGCGCTCCGACCTCACCGCCGCCATCGGGCTGGTGCTGCTCGGCTGCACCGCCTTCGACGTCGGCGTCCTGCTCGCCCGCCACCGGCCGGCCGGCCGCGCGGGCGGCTCGCAGAAGGAACCGCGGCCGGTCATGGCGCACCGGCGCCGCCTCCAGCTCCTGACGGCCCTGTCCTTCCTGTGCAGCGCGGCCTTCGTCCTGAAGCTCGGCGGTCCGGCGGTCTTCTTCTCCAGCCGCCAGGAGATCATCGCGGGCATCGAGGAGGCGGGCGTCTCCAACGGCGACGGCCAGGCCGGCCAGGCGCTGCTGCGCGGCTTCGGTACGGTCCCGGCACTGCTGTCGCTCCTCCTCTACACCCGCTGGCTGATCACCTCGAAGTTCGCCCGTCGCAAGGTCTCGATCATCGTCACCTGGGGGGCGCTCGCCCTGCTGAACCTGGTGGTCAACAACCCGATCTCGAACCCGCGCTACTGGTTCCTGACGGTCATGTTCGCGATGCTGTTCACCGTCTTCCCGGTGAGCGCGGCGATGTACCGGGTGGCGCTGTCGATGGCGGTGGTGATCGCGCTCCTGATCTTCCCGTTCGCGGACCGCTTCCGGTACGACGAGAAGAACTACCGGCCGGTCGAGACCACGTCCTTCCTGGAGCCGATGGCGCTCAAGGACTACGACCAGATCGGCATGTTCGCGAACACGATCACCTTCTCGAACTCCGGGCCCGGCCACTATTACGGGCGCCAGCTGGCCGGATCGGTCCTCTTCGCGGTGCCGCGCTCGGTCTGGCCGGGCAAGCCGAGGGACACCGGCGTGATGGTCGGCCAGTGGATGGGCACGGTCAACACCAACCTCTCCTCCCCGATCTGGGCGGAACTGTGGCTCGACTTCGGGCCGCTGGGCATGGGCGCCGGGCTGCTGGGCATGGGCTACGCCTCGGCCCGCGTCGACCGCCGCTACGCGAAGCGGGCCACTCGGCGGTCGCCGCCGGGCAGCCTGATCTCGGTGGTGGTCCCGCTGGTCGCGGGCTACTCCTTCATCCTGCTCCGCGGCCCCCTCCTCCAGGCCTCGGGGCGCGTCGCCATCGCGGCCCTCTGTCTCTGGCTGGTGGCCACGTACCGCACCGATCGCGCCACCACCCTCCGCTGACCCACCCCGCAAGGGGTCAGGCCGTGGCGGACGCCTGTTGGGGCGTGGCCTGTGCGGTGGGGTCGGGGAGGCGGGAGACGCGGGTCCAGGCGGCCGCGGCCTTGAGGGCGGAGCCGGCTGCCAGGCCCCAGGCGGCGCCCAGGGCACCCCCGACGAGGTAGCCGGCCAGGAGGAGCGCCACCGACAGGAGGGAGAAGAGCACCTGCAGGGAGAGGGTCGACTTCGGGGCCAGGACCCGGAGGGTGAGCAGGGCGCACGTGCCCAGGCCCATCACCGCGTACTGCGCCCCCGTCGCCGGCAGCAGCGCGGACGCCGACGACCAGGTGTCGCCCAGCAGTTCGCGGCCCAGCCGGCCGGGGAGGAGGAAGAGGGCCGTGGCCCAGGCCGCCGAGACCGCGGCCAGTGCGGCGCCCAGCAGGACCGTCGCCCGGACCGTGGCCCGCTTGCCGCCGAGGCGCCCCAGTACCGGCGGGCCGAAGGCGTTCGCCGAGTTGAACAGGACGTTCAGCGGGCCGAAGAGCGTGGTCGCGCCGCGCAGCGCGCCGACCGCCAGAGGGGTCGCGAAGACGCCCAGGCCCAGTACGGCGAGTTGGCTGGCGCCGTTGCCCACCGCGAATTCGACGACGAACCGCTGCCCCAGGTGGCCCCGCCGAAGGTACGGCCGCAGGTCGGCGCGGGAACCGCGGACGTACGGCCGCAGCAGCCACAGCCCGACTCCCAGCGCCGGCAGCGCGGAGAGCCCCCACGCCAGCACCAGCCGCCCCGCCGAGGCACCGGCGGGCTGCACGGCCAGCGCCGCGACCACGCACACCAGCCGCAGCGCGTCGGCGGCCAGGGCCCGCTCGGGGGCGCGCAGCGCGGAGAAGCAGTACCGCAGCCCGTCCTGGAGCAACACCAACGGCAGTACGAGGCCCAGGGAGAGGAACGCCCGCCCCGTGGCCCCGGGGAGCAGCAGACCCACCAGAGCCAGCACCGCGCCCACCGCCGCCGAGGCGGCGCCCGTGAAGGCGGCCGCCGACCGGCACAGCGCGCCCAGCCGCTCGCCCTTCTCCAGGACCAGGCTCTGGCCGACGTAGGCCATGTTCAGTCCGAGGAGCACGCTGAAGGCCACGTACACCATGGAGAAGTCGGCGAAGCCGGACGCCGAGGACAGCCGGGCGGCCAGCACCAGCACAAGGATGTTCGTGGCGCTGGACGCCGCCTGGTCCAGGACCGACGCGACCGCCGCGAGGCCGCGCCGGCTCACCGCCTGCCCATGCGGACGGCCCGCAGGGTGACCGTGTCCGTACCGTCGCCGGGGATGTGCTGCTCGGGCTCGGCGGCCTCGTAGGGGATCGGCTGCGGCGCGGACCGCGTGCGCGCCGCCGGCGGCGGACCGCCGGCCTCCGGGCCGCCCCGACCGCCCTTGCCGCGGCCCCGCTTCTCGCCCGGCAGCGGCGCGTGCAGCACCGCGCCGAGCACCGTACCGCCTGCCCCGCTGATCAGTTCGCGGATCCGCGCGAGGTCGCTGCGGTGCACGGCGCGCGGGTCGCAGACCACCAGCACGCCGTCGACGCGGTCGACGAGGGCGAGGGCGTCGGCGTACGAGAGCACGGGCGGCGCGAGCACGACGACGGTGGAGTTGGGGGAGTCGGCCTCGGAGATCAGCCGGGTGGCGCGCGGGGAGGTCAGCGCGCGGGCGACGTTGCGCACCCGCTCGCCCGGGATCAGGTCGAAGGCGCCCGACTCCCCGGCGTCCACGACCAGCTGGCGCCCGTCGGGCCACTCGGTGTCCCCGTGCTGCGCCGGGCCCTTGCCGGCACCGGGAGCGCCCGGCGACTGGCTCCAGCGGGGCCGGCCGCCCGCGTCGGTCGGCAGCTGGCTGGCCAGCACCGGGGTGCGCAGGTCGGCCTCGATGAGCAGGACGTCCTTGCCGGTCTCCGCGAAGGAGGCGCCGAGGTTCACGGCGACCGCGGCGGCCGTCTCGCTGCTGCCGCGCGGGGCGACCACGAGCAGCCGGCGCCGGTCGGCGAAGCGGGAGTCGTAGGCGAGCCGGAAGGCCACCGAGCGGTACTCCTCGGCGAGCCGCGGATCCTCCTCGCCCGCCGCGAGCAGCGGCCCGCCGCCGGTCTTGTCCCGGGGCAGGTAGCCGAGTACGGGCGCGCGCAGGGCCCGTGCCACATCGCCCTCGGAGCGCGGCGCCGGGTCGAAGACGAGCCGGACCCAGGCAGCCAGCAGGCCGAGCGCGAGGCCCACGGCCGCGCCGAGCGCCAGCGACATGAGGATGCCGGGGCCGTCGGGCGCGGAGGGCGGGGTCGCGGCGCTGGTGACCCGGCCCGGGGTCATGTCCAGGGTCTCCAGCTTGGTGATCTTGGTGTTGTAGCCGCCGACCTCGCTCTGGAGGTCGGTCTTGGTGGAGGTGGCGGCGTCGCGCGGGGCGCCGGCCGGCATCCGGGCGATCTCCTTGGTGAGCTCGTCGAGCTGCTTGGCGATCGGGTCGCGCTGGTCCTTGTAGCCCTTGACCATCTTGTCGCGGGTGGCGTCGAGGGCCTCCTGCCGCTTGAGCAGGTAGGCCTCGGTCATCGCGTTGGCGCGCTGGGCGGCTTCCTTGGGGGAGGACGCGGTGTAGGTGAAGCGGAGCACCATCGTCTGCGGCGGGTTGGTGACCTGGAGCCCGCTGCGCAGGGCGGCGAAGCCGGAGGGGCCCACGCCGAGCTTCTTCGCGGCCTCGTTGGCTATGGAGGAACTGAGCGCGACCTGCCGCTCCGAGCCGATGTTGATCGCCTTGTCGGGGGCGAGGCTCGGGTTGAACGGGTCGTCGGTGGGGGCGCGCAGGACCACGTCGGTGGTCGCGACGTACGTGTCGGCCGTGGAGATGCCGAGGTAGACGCCGCCCAGCAGCCCGACCCCGATGCCCGCGCCGATGAGCCTGCGGTAGCGCAGGAGCTGGCGGAACTGGTCTCTGAGGAGGTCGGGTTCGTCGTCGGCCGGTGCCGCCGCGGGGCGGTTCGTCTCGATCACGGGCGGGGACCCCCAAGTGCCTCGTCCATCAGTGCGTCGATGCGGGCCAGGCCCGCTTCGCGGCTCAGGTGGGCCGCCACGTGGCGGGGCCCGGCCGCTCCCAGTTCGTCCGCGCCCTCTGGGTCCTCGGCCAGGGCCCGTACGGCCTTCAGCAGGGCCTCGGGGTCCTCCGGCGGTACGAGCACCCCCGCGCCCGAGCGCTCCACCTCCTGGGCGGTTCCGCCCTCCGCCGCCACGGAGGCGACGACGGGCCGGCCGGCCTGGAAGTAGGAGGTGAGCTTCGACGGCACGCTCATGTCCAGCACGGCCGCGTGCTGCGTGACCGCGAGCACGTCCGCCGCCGCGAGGATATCCGGGAACTCGCCGTCGGCGGCAGGGGGGATGATGTCGAGGTTGGGCACGTCGGCCGAGAGCTCGGCCAGGGTCGAGCGCTGGCTGCCGTCGCCCATGAGGACGAAGCGGACGCTCGGTTCCAGCCGGGCGGCGCTGACGAGCACCTCGAGCCCCTGCTTGAGGCCCATGTTCCCGGAGTGCAGGACGACGGTCTGGCCCGGGGCCCAGCCCAGGTGGCGGCGGGTCTCGGCGCGCGGTTTGGTGGGCACGGCCACGTGGGACCAGTTGGGCACGAGGCGTATGCGGCCCGGGTCCACGCCCATGCCGACGACCCGGTCCACGAAGGTCTCGTGGATGACGCCGACGAGGGTGGCCCGCTTGAGGGCGTACGCCTCGGCGCGGCCGGCGAGCGCGGCGGCCTTGTCGCCCCCGCTGATGCCGCTCTGCGCGGCGGCGGCGCCCATCAGGTCCTGGACGACCGGGACGTACGGGACCTTCCATCGCGCCGCGAGCCGGGCGGCGAGCACCCCGCCGGCCAGGCTGGGCATCTGGGCGAGGACGGCCTGGGGCTTCGGCATCCGGGGCGGGGCCACGGCACCGTGCAGCAGGATCGATCCTTCGAACAGGGCCCGCTTCACGGCGGTCTGACGCGGCGGCACGGTGTGCGCACGCCGGTGCACGGTGACCCCCGCGCGCTGTTCCGTGCGCCGGAGCGCCCCCTTGTACTCCGGCTCCAGCGACCACGCCGGGTAGTGCGGCATGCCGGTGAGGACGTGGGTCTCGTGGCCGAGATCCGCCCAATGCTCCGCGATCTGGGTGGCGTACGGCCCGATCCCCGCGTGCTCCGGAGCGTAATTGGTGGAAACCAGCAGCAGGCGCCGGTGACCGGATCTGGACACTGAGCGTCCCCTTCTCCCCTGGATGATGCGCACGTCACCCTATTCGTTCACCGGCATGGTGCGGAACGTGCACGCTATTGTCTGCTAATCCGCCGCACCGGGGGGTGCGACTGCTGGGGGTAACAGATGACGGAGCGGGACATGTCGGACCTTGGCGCGCCCGCGCGGCCGGGCGCGCAGCGGGCGTACAGGATCGGCTACGCGCCGGGTGCGTACGATCTCTTCCATATCGGGCATCTCAACATCCTTCGGCACGCCCGCAGTCAGTGCGACTACCTGGTGGCCGGAGTGGTCTCCGACGAGATGGCCGAACTCGCCAAGGGCCGGCGCCCGATGATCCCGCTGGTCGAACGCCTCGAAATCGTGCGCAGCGTGAAGTACGTCGACGCCGCCTTCGTCGAGACGGTCCCCGACAAGGTGGAGACCTGGCGGCAGGTCCGCTTCGACGTCATCTTCAAGGGCGACGACTGGCGGGGCACCCCCAAGGGCGACAAGCTGGAGAAGGACTTCGCCGCCCACGGGGTCGATGTCGTCTACTTCCCCTACACCGTGCACACCTCCAGCACCCAGCTGCGCCGGGCGCTGGACGCGCTCGCCGAACCGCCCGCCTCGGCGGACGGCCCGCTCACCGCCGAACGGCGCTGAGCTCCCGGAACCACTTCGCGAGGAACGCCACCAGGAACAGGGCGGCGACCACGCCGAAGCCGGTGTAGGCCCAGCGGAACAGCTGCCCGCCGCCGAGCAGCAGGAACACCCCGCAGAACACCCCGTAGTCCACGGGCAGCAGCGCCACCGCGCGGACGGTCGAGGGGGCCGCGGCGGCGCTCCCCGGGGCGGCCTTCGGCTTGAGCTTCTCGGTCAGCAGCCCGCCGAAGAAGGTGACGACCGCGGCCAGCTGGAAGCCCAGCGGTACGAGCAGCCAGCCGTCCGCTCCCGTCCCGTACGCCTCGGGGAAGCGGTAGAAGGCGATCAGCACGCAGGTGTGCAGCGCGGTCAGCTTGGCGCAGTCCACGACGTGGTCGAGCCACTCGCCCGCCGGGCTGCCGCCGCCGCGCAGCCGGGCCAGCTGGCCGTCGGCCGAGTCGAAGGCGAAGCCGACGGCGAGCGCCGCCCAGACGGCGATGCCCAGCCCCCACGAGGGCGCGGCCAGCGCGACCGCGGCCACGGCGGCGAAGCTGAAGGCGGCGCTGACCAGCGTCACCTGGTTCGGGGTGAGCCCGAGCGCGTAGGACCCGGCGGCCAGGAACCGCCCGGCGGGCCGGTTGACGAACCGGGAGTAGAGCGAGACGCCCTTCGCCGACTTCTGCGCCCCGCGCAGCTCCCGCAGCGCCGTACCGACACTCGCCATGCGTGCCCCTGTTCGTGTGTTCGTGTGCTCAAGTGTTCGCAGGAAGGCCACATCATCGCAGGCCCGCGGACACCACCACCCGCAGCAGCACCACCGACCGCGCCGGGACCGTCAGCGTCTCCCCGCCGCGGTGCCGGGTGCCCGGGGCCGCGGCCTGGTCCTCCCGCGAGGTGTCCACGACCAGTTCGTACGCCTCCGCCCAGGGTGCCCCCGGCAGCACCCACGCCACCGGCCGGTCCCCGGTGTGCAGTACGGCCAGGAAGCTGTCGTCCGTCACCTGCCGGCCCCGCTCGTCGCGGCCCGGGATGTCCCGCCCGGACAGGTACATGCCCAGCGTGGCGGTCGGCGCGTACCAGTCCCGCTCCGTCATCTCCGCGCCCGCCGGGGTGAACCAGGCCAGGTCCCGCAGCCCGTCCGCCCCCTGCGGACGCCCCGAGAAGAAGGCCCGCCGCCGCAGCACCGGATGGGCCTGCCGCAGCGAGATCAGCCGCGCCGTCAGCGCGAACAGCTCCCGCCACGCCGGGTCCTCCAGCAGCCGCCAGTCCACCCACCCCGTCTCGTTGTCCTGGCAGTACGCGTTGTTGTTGCCGCCCTGGGTGCGCCCGAACTCGTCCCCCGCCACCAGCATCGGCACGCCCGTGGACAGCAACAGGGTGGTGAGCAGGTTGCGCAGCTGGCGGCGGCGCAGCACCCCGATCCGCGGATCGTCGCTCTCGCCCTCCGCCCCGCAGTTCCACGACCGGTTGTCATTGGTCCCGTCCCGGCCCGCCTCCCCGTTGGCCTCGTTGTGCTTGCGCTCGTAACTGACCAGGTCCCGCAGTGTGAACCCGTCGTGCGCCGTCACGAAGTTCACCGAGGCGTACGGACGCCGCCCGCCCCACGCGTACAGGTCGCTCGACCCCGACAGCCGGTACCCCAGGTCCCGTACGTCGGGCAGCGCGCCCCGCCAGAAGTCCCGTACGGCATCCCGGTACCGGTCGTTCCACTCCGTCCACAGCGGGGGGAAGGCCCCCACCTGGTAGCCCCCGGAGCCCACGTCCCACGGCTCCGCGATCAGCTTGACCCGCCGCAGCACCGGGTCCTGGGCGATGACCGCCAGGAACGGCGACAGCATGTCCACGTCGTGCATCGAGCGGGCCAGCGCCGCCGCCAGGTCGAAGCGGAAGCCGTCCACCCCCATCTCGGTGACCCAGTAGCGCAGGGAGTCCGTGATGAGGCGCAGCACGTGCGGGCGCCCCGCGTGCAGGGTGTTCCCGCAGCCCGTGTAGTCGGCGTAGCGGCGCTGGTCCGACTGGAGCCGGTAGTAGCCCCGGTTGTCGATCCCGCGCAGCGACAGCGTCGGGCCGAGCTCGCCCGCCTCCGCCGTGTGGTTGTAGACCACGTCGAGGATGACCTCGATCCCGGCCGCGTGCAGGGCCCGCACCATCCGCTTGAACTCCCCGACCTGCTGCCCGGCCGTACCGCTCGCCGAGTAGCCCGCGTGCGGGGCGAAGTAGCCGATCGAGTTGTAGCCCCAGTAGTTGCGCAGGCCCCGGCGCAGCAGGTGGTCCTCGTGCGCGAACTGGTGCACCGGCAGCAGCTCGACCGCCGTCACGCCCAGCTTCACCAGGTGCTCGACCGCCGCCGGGTGGGCGAGGCCCGCGTACGTGCCGCGCAGCTCCCGCGGCACACCCGGATGGCGCATCGTGAAGCCGCGCACGTGCAGCTCGTAGATCACCGAATCGGCCCACGGGGTCTTCGGCCGGACGTCGTCCGCCCAGTCGTCGTCATCGTGGACCACGACCCCCTTGGGGACGAAGGGCGCCGAGTCCCGGTCGTCGCGCACGGTGTCGGCGATGTACTGCTGCGGCCAGTCGCGGACGTGCCCGTAGACCTCCGGCGGCAGGGTGAAGTCACCGTCCACGGCCCGTGCGTACGGGTCCAGCAGCAGCTTCGCCGGGTTGTGGCGCACGCCCGTCCAGGGATCCCAGCGGCCGTGGACGCGGAACCCGTAGCGCTGTCCGGGGCGCACGCCCGGCACGAAGCCGTGCCAGATCTCGTGCGTGAGCTCCGTCAGGGCGCAGCGGGTCTCGGCCCCGCCCCGGTCGAAGAGGCACAGCTCCACCGCCTCGGCGCCCTGCGCCCACAGCGCGAAGTTGGTGCCCGGCGTCCCGTCGGGGCCCTGGCGGAAGCGGGCCCCGAGGGGATGCGAGGATCCGGGCCACACGGGTGGTCCCGGGCGCGCGGAGGCACGTAAAACCTGCCCTCTGACCTGGCCGTTCGGCTTCCCGACGGCTTCCACCGCCTCTTCCTGCTCGGCTGCGCTCGACACTGACCGCCTCCACGGCTCCTCGGTACCTGCGGGGGGAGGGGAGTGCGGCCCCGGCGTCCCGGCCAGGGCCCGCCCCCGTCTGGTCCTTCCCACTGTTCTGCCCGGACTGTTCTCCCCGGAACGTGCGGCCCGCTCACGTTTCCCCCGGAGGGCCCCCGTCGTTGGAGGGATCGTGACACTTCTGACGAGGCGGGCAGGGGCGGGCTTGGCCGCCGTGGCGGTGTGGGCGGGCCTGCTCGGCAGCCTGGCCGGATGCACCGAGGACGGCCGGGCGCCGGTCGAGATCCAGCTCCCCGGCAAACCCCGCTCGCCGGACGAGGCCATCCGGATCACCCCCGACGACAACGCCAAGGGGGTCCCCGCGGACGGCCGGCTCATGGTCACCGTGCCCGAGGGCCGGCTGGAGCGGGTCGTGGTCACCAAGGTGGAGGACGCGCAGGAGGAGCAGGTCCCCGGCGACATCGCGGAGGACGGGCTCAGCTGGAGCCCCGACGCGTCGGCCGGCCGGCTCGCGCTCGCGGCCAAGTACACCGTGGACGCCGTCGCCCTCGACGGGCACAACCGCCGCCAGGCCCGGCACACCACCTTCACCACCTACGTTCCCGAGGAGCGGTTCATCGGCTACTTCAAGCCCGAGCACCGGTCCACCGTCGGCACCGGCATGATCGTCTCCTTCAACTTCAGCCGGGCCATCGAGCGCCGCGCCGAGGTGGAGCGGGCCATCACCGTCACCTCCGACCCGCCGGTGCAGGTCGTCGGCCACTGGTTCGGCAAGGAGCGGCTCGACTTCCGGCCCAAGCAGTACTGGAAGGCCGGCACCCAGGTCACCGTGAAGGTGAACCTCCGCGACATCGAGGGCGCCCCCGGCTCCTACGGGGTCCAGGCCAAGACGGTCACCTTCACCGTCGGGCGGTCCCAGATCTCCACCGTGGACGCCACCGCGCACACCATGGAGGTCCGCCGGGACGGGGAGCTGCTGTCCACGGTGCCGATCAGCGCCGGCGCGCCCAAGACCACCACCTACAACGGGAAGATGGTGGTGATGGAGATGTTCGACGTCACGCGGATGAACGGACAGACCGTCGGTTTCGGGGGCGAGTACGACATCCCCGACGTCCCGCACGCCATGCGGCTCACCTCCTCCGGGACCTTCCTCCACGGCAACTACTGGCTCAGCCCCGACACCTTCGGCAAGAGCAACATGAGTCACGGGTGCGTGGGCCTGCGCGACGACAAGGGCGGCGGCTCGGACACCCCGGCGGGCTGGTTCTTCGACCGGACCCTGGTGGGGGACGTGGTGGAGGTCGTGAACTCGCAGGACAAGACCGTGGCCCCCAACAACGGCCTGGGCGGCTGGAACATGTCCTGGGCCGACTGGGTCGCGGGCTCCGCCATCGCCTGACCGGCCCGCCCGAACGGGTCGGTCGGGGCGACCGACCCGGCAGTTGGGACGGAACGGTGACAAGACCGTGTTTTTTCGTAGTGTCCCCATGTGATTACCTGTCGACAAGCGCGCGACTGCCCGCGCGCGGGGGACATGGGGAGAACACGAGTGAACGTGCAGCCGATACGCGGCCGAGTCCGCACCGGCCTGCCGGCCCTTCTGCTGGGGGCGGCCCTGCTGCTGACCACCGCGTGCAGCGGTGGCGGAGGAGGCAACAGCAGCGGCAGCGGCGGCGACAACGCCGGGGGTGGTGCGGGCAAGACCGGCACCGAGGCGTCGAAGGCCGTCGTCAACGTCAAGCCCGACGACGGGTCCAAGGAGGTCGCGACCAGCGGCATCCTGAAGGTCACCAGCACCGGCGGCAAGCTCACGACGGTGACCGTCGCCGACACCAAGGGCAACGCCGTCGAGGGCAAGATCGCCGCCGACGGCGCGAGCTGGGAGCCCGCCCGCAACCTGGCCTCCGCCACCGAGTACAAGGTGCACGCGGTCGCCAAGGACGAGGCCGGGCGGGAGTCCGCCAAGGACACCACCTTCACCACGCTCACCCCGCAGAACACCTTCGTCGGCCACTACACGCCCGAGGACGGCGAGACCGTCGGCGTGGGCATGCCGGTGTCGATCAACTTCACCCGCGGGATCACCAACACCGAGGCCGTGGAGAAGGCCATCACGGTGACGGCCGAGCCGTCCGTCCCGGTCGAGGGCCACTGGTTCGGCAACGACCGCCTCGACTTCCGCCCCGAGAAGTACTGGGCCGCGGGAACCAAGGTCACCGTGAAGCTCGCCCTCGACGGAGTCGAAGGCCGCCCCGGCGTCTACGGCAAGCAGACCCGTACGGTCACCTTCACCATCGGCCGCTCCCAGGTCTCCACGGTCGACGCGACCGAGAAGACCATGGAGGTCGTCCGCGACGGCCAGGTGCTCAAGACGGTCCCGATCACCGCGGGCGCCCCGGCGACGACCACCTACAACGGCCAGATGGTCATCAGCGAGAAGTACAAGGTCACGCGGATGAACGGCGCGACCGTCGGCTTCGGCGGCGAGTACGACATCTCCGACGTCCCGCACGCCATGCGGCTGTCGAACTCCGGCACCTTCGTCCACGGCAACTACTGGGCCTCCTCCGGCACGTTCGGCTCCGAGAACGTCAGCCACGGCTGCGTCGGCCTGAAGGACGTCCGCGGCGCCGGCGACGACAAGCAGCCCGCCGCCTGGTTCTTCAACGAGTCCCTGATCGGCGACGTGGTCATCGTGAAGAACTCCAAGGACAAGCAGATCGCCCCGGACAACGGCCTCAACGGCTGGAACATGGACTGGGCGGAGTGGATCAAGTAGTCCCCTCCCGTACGTGACGGGATGGCCCGTGGCCCGGTGCTGTGACCCACAGCACCGGGCCACTCGGGGTTAACCGGCGCTAACCTTCCCCGTATGACCATCTCTCTCGAAGTCTCCGAAGGCGTCGGCACCATCCGCCTGGACCGGCCGCCCATGAACGCCCTGGACATCGCCACCCAGGACCGGCTGCGCGAGCTCGCGGTGGAGGCGACCGACCGGGCCGACGTCCGCGCGGTCATCCTCTACGGCGGCGAGAAGGTGTTCGCGGCGGGCGCGGACATCAAGGAGATGCAGGTGATGGACCACGCGGCGATGGTCGCCCGGTCTCGCGCCCTGCAGGACGCCTTCACGGCCGTGGCCCGCATCCCCAAGCCCGTCGTCGCGGCCGTCACCGGCTATGCGCTGGGCGGCGGTTGCGAGCTCGCGCTCTGCGCCGACTACCGGATCGCCGCCGACAACGCGAAGCTCGGCCAGCCCGAGATCCTGCTCGGCCTGATCCCGGGCGCCGGCGGCACCCAGCGGCTCTCCCGGCTGGTCGGCCCGTCCAAGGCCAAGGACCTGATCTTCACCGGGCGCATGGTCAAGGCCGACGAGGCGCTCACGCTCGGCCTGGTCGACCGGGTCGTCCCGGCCGCCGAGGTGTACGAGCAGGCGCACGCCTGGGCCGCCAGGCTGGCGCAGGGTCCGGCGATCGCGCTGCGCGCCGCCAAGGAGTGCGTGGACGCGGGCCTGGAGGCCGACATCGACACCGGGCTCACCATCGAACGCAACTGGTTCGCGGGCCTGTTCGCCACCGAGGACCGCGAGCGCGGCATGCGCAGCTTCGTCGAAGAGGGCCCGGGCAAGGCCAAGTTCGCCTAGCGAAGCCCCGTCCGGAGGCCGTCCGACCCCCGTCCTCCCTGCGGGTGGATTAGCCAGGGCTTAAGGCAGCCTTAAGCGGGATCCGTGATCTACTCACGGTGATCGCGGAAGTGCGCGCCGTCACACCAGGTCAACGGGGGTATACCCACCCGCTTTGTGCCCTCCGCATATGACAGGACACCCTCCGGAATGCTCGATTCCGGAGGGTGTTTTCCTGCGGAACGGCCCGGAGGGGCGGGCGGGCCGTCCATGATGGGTGCATGGCGGGCCTGGAGGGTGTGGAACAGCCGCGGCAGCGCAGCAGCGCTTCGGCCGTACGGCTCACGGCGGCTCTTGAGGACGAACAGGGTCTCAAGGCACTGGAGTTGTACGGGAACCCGGCCGAGGCGGAAGTGACGCTGCCGTCCCTGCCCGAGTCGGCCGGCACGGCGCGCAGGCTCACCCAGTGCGTGGTGATCCGCCTCTGGGGCCTGCAGCCGCAGATCGCCGAGCACGCCGTCCTGTTGGTCTCCGAGCTCGTCGGCAACGCGGTCCGGCACACCGGCGCCCGCTCCTTCGGCTTACGGATGCTGCGGCGGCGCGGCTGGATCCGGGTCGAGGTGCGCGACCCCTCGCGCGGGCTGCCCTGCCTGATGCCGGTCCACGAGCTGGACACCACCGGCCGGGGGCTCTTCCTCGTCGACAAGCTCTCCGACCGCTGGGGCGCCGACCTGCTGCCGCGCGGGAAGATCACCTGGTTCGAGATGCGGGTCGCGGACCGCCAGAGCGGCTGACTCCGAACGTCGACCGACATGCCTGAAGCCCCCGGGGCGCCGTGGTGGGGCGGTGCGGGGGCTTCATGGATGTGCCGAGGATCAAAGGGGGGTGTGTGATCCTCGGCAGGCGACTTCGCTCGGGTCAATGGGAAGCCGTGGTTCCGACTATGGCAGACGAGGGCTCAAACGCCAAAAGTCCCTACTCGGACATAAGTGTGCAAATAGTAAGAGTTTCGCGTTAAATCCTAGGTGAGGTGGGCCACTCGCCTCGCAATCAATGAATAAGTATCGACCGCTGAGCGTAAATCGTTGATCAGATAGCGGACGGACCCAGCCGTAGGCCGATTTCGGCGAACGTCTTGAATTGGGTCAATCATTACCTTCCGGGCCTACCGGCCCTTAAATGGGCAGGTGCTCTCACATCCAGGCCGCCGCGCGGCCCTGCGCGCGGCCGGTCTCGGGGTGGTCGGCGCCGCCGCGGCCGGCCTCACCGCCGCCTGCGGATCGGGCCGCCCCGCCACCGCGCCCACCGCACCACCGCCGGGCCCGGCCGAACCGGCCCGTCCGGCGCAGGCGGCCCCGGCCGTCCCGCGCAGGTTCCCCGGCCGACCCGTCGAGATCGACCACGGTCCGCGCGACCGCCCCCGGGTCGCCCTCACCTTCCACGGCAACGGGGACCCCGCCATCGCCCGGGCGGTGCTGGCCGAGGCCGAGAGAGCGGGCGCGCGGGTGACCGTACTGGCGATCGGCAGCTGGCTCGACGCCCACCCCGAGATGGCCCGCCGGGTCCTCGAAGGCGGCCACGAGCTCGGCAACCACACCCAGCGCCACCTCGCGATCAACGCCCTGCCCGAGGCGGAGGCGTACGCCGAGATCACCGGCTGCGCCCAGCGGATCAAGCGGCTCACCGGCTCCATCGGCACCTGGTTCCGGCCCTCCCAGACCCAGTACGCGACCCCGCTCGTCCGCAAACTGGCCCAGCGGGCGGGCTACCCGCACGTCCTCTCGTACGACGTGGACTCCCTCGACTTCACCTCGCCCGGCGCCGCGGCCGTCATCCGCACCGTCACCGGGACGATCCACGCCGGATCGGTGGTGAGCCTGCATTTCGGCTACGCGGACACGGTCGACGCGATGCCGCCCCTCCTCGAAGAACTCGCGCGACGCAAGCTGCGCGCGGTGACCACCACGGAGCTGCTGACGCCATGAAGACCACCCGCCTTCCCCGGAAGGCCACCGTGCTGCTGGCCGGTCTGGTCCTCGCCGCCCTGGCCGGCTGCGGATCGGCCGACAAGGGACCCGCCGAGGCGCTCGGCACCAAGGGCCCGGCCAAGCCCGCCAAGGTCGTTCCGGCCGCCCCGCCCGGCCTGGCGGGCATGCCCCCGCTCCTCGACCCCCACGACGTCTACGCGGCGGACCGCCCGAACAAGCTCTCCCCGGTGGTCAAGGACTTCCCGTCGCGCGTCTACGTGCCCAACACCAACTCCAACACGGTGTCCGTCATCGACCCGGCGACCTACCGGGTCATCGACACGATCCCGGTCGGCGTCCAGCCCCAGCACGTGGTCCCCTCCTGGGACATGAAGACCCTGTGGGTCAACAACAACCGCGGCCACACGCTCACCCCGATCAACCCGGCCACCGGAGAGGCCGGAAAGGCCGTCGAGGTGCACGACCCGTACAACCTGTACTTCACGCCGAACGGGAAGTACGCGATCGTCATGGCCTCGATGGACAAAGAGCTCGTCTTCCGCGATCCGCACACCATGGACCGCGTGAAAACCGTCCCGGTGACCTGTTACGGCGTCAATCACGCGGACTTCTCCGCCGACGGCCGCTACTTCATCGTGAGTTGTGAGTTCTCCGGTGAACTCCTCAAGGTCGACACGGAGAAGATGGAGGTCATCGGCCAGCAGAAACTGCCCTTCGAGGGCGCCATGCCGCAGGACGTCAAGGTCTCCCCAGACGGAAAGACCTTCTACGTCGCGGACATGATGGCGCACGGCATGTGGGTGCTGAGCGGGGACAAGTTCGAGACCCCCAAGCTGCTGCCCACCGGCAAGGGCTGCCACGGCCTCTACGTGAGCCGCGACTCCAAGGAGATGTACGTCTCCAACCGGGGCGAGGGCACCATCTCCGTCTTCGACTTCCCGCAGAACAGGCTCACCAAGAAGTGGGAACTGCCCGACGGCGGCAGCCCCGACATGGGCGGCGTCTCCGCCGACGGCAAGGTGCTGTGGCTCTCGGGCCGCTACAACTCCGAGGTCTACGCGATCGACACCACCACCGGCAAGCAGCTCGCCCGGATCCCGGTCGGCGGCGGCCCGCACGGGCTCGCCGTGTACCCGCAGCCCGGCCGCTACTCGCTCGGCCACACCGGCATCTTCCGCTGAACACGGCCGCCGGGCACGGCGATGCCCCGGGAGCTCGCACAGCTCCCGGGGCACCGCCGTGTGATCACCAGGCGACCGGGAGCCGCTCCGGCAGTCGCTTGATGAAGCCCGTACGCCACACCAGGTTCTCCGCCGGTACGGCGAGGCGGAGCCCGGCCAGGCGCTCCACCAGCACCTCCAGCGCGATCTCGGCGTGCGCCCGGCCCAGGGCGGAGGCCGGGCAGAAGTGCCGGCCCGCGCCGAAGGCGAGGTTGGCGTTCTTGCTCTCGCGCTCCAGGTCCAGCTCGTCCGGGTTCTCGAAGGCCTCGGGGTCGAAGTTGGCCCCCTCCAGGAGCACGAGCACGAGCTCGCCCTCCTTCACCAGCACGTCGCCGACCTGGATGTCCGCCAGCGCGATGCGCGGCAGGCCGTCGCCGACGGACAGGTTCCAGCGCAGCAGCTCGTCGACCGCCTTGCCCATGCGCTCGGGGTGCTTGCGCAGGTACCCGATGAGCTCGGGCTTCTGCAGCAGCGCGAGGACCGCGAGGGTCAGGAAGGCGGACGTGGACACCGCGCCCGCCCCGAAGAGCGAGACGGCGACGGTCGCGAACATGTCGTCGGTCAGGTGCGCGGAATCCGGGTCCGCCTCGCGCAGCTCGGCGAACTTTCCGAGGAGCCCCGTACGCTCCTCGGCGGGCAGCGCCAGCTGGGCGTTGAACTGCTCGACGAAGTAGCCGACGTCCTTGTACCAGTTGAGGGCCGAGTCGGCGAAGGGCTCGCGCGCGGTCATGAACGCGACGTCCAGCCCCGACATCAGCCGGCGCCAGTCCTCGAAGGGCACCCCGAGCACCTGGCAGTGCAGCGCCGCCGAGAAGGGGTCGGCGAAGCCGGCCCGGAGGTCGGCCGGGCCACCCTCGGCGACCAGCTGGTCGATGAGCTCGCCGGCCTTGGCGCGCAGCCAGTCCTGGAGCCCCTTCTGGCGCGGGTTGAGCGCCTTCATCACGGCGTTGCGCAGGCCCGCGCTGTTGATGTTGCCCATGTTGTTGACGACCTCGGGCGGGATCGTCAGCGCGTACTGGCGCGGGACGCCGGCGTTCGCCGTGTCCTTGAGGCTGAACCGCTCGTCCTCCAGCACCTGCTTGGCCAGCGCGTAGCTGCTCACCAGCCAGGCCGGGTCACCGGTGAGGGTGCGGACCTTGGCGACCGGAGCCTTCTCGCGGAGCCACGTGCACTCCTCCGGAAGCACGTCACCGCGCCGCGAGAGCGGGAAGTCGAGGAGCGGCTGCTCCTGAGTCCCCTGGCCCTCAAGCTGCTCGACGCTCATCGACGATCCCTTCGGTTGGTACGTGGTTCACGGTGCTCATGTCGTTCGTGGTGCGCCCGGGCCGGTCGGCGGCCTCGGGCCGCACGATGGCGTACGCCTGGTTGCGGGTCGCGCGCAGGCCCCCACCGCGCGCGTAGAGGACATCCGTCAGCGGCATCTTCACGTGGTAGGCCGCCACGGAGGACGGCACGTCGAGAATGCTCGGGGTGTCCACGAAGAACGGCAGCTCGGCCGCCATGTAGTCGAAACAGACCTGCAACTGTTCGTCAGTGATGGATTCACCTTCCGGCAACTTGGATCCGACAAAATGAAGGGCCATCTTCTCGCAGCCCTTACGGAATTCGTCGTCGGTCTCCAGGAAATGCAGTACGCGCCGGTGCAGTAGCTGGTAAACGGGGTTCGTCTGGAACTCCGAAAGTGCCCTCACGCGGATATCGGCCTGGGGAGGTCCTGATTCCTCCACACCCTTGAGTATCCGGCGCCGGACCGCCTTGATCTCCTTCGTGGCGCGCTTCTCCGCATGCTCCCGGGTGTAGCCGAAGGCGGCGAACATCCGGTCCACGTGGAGGTCCGCGTAGACGAAGTCGACCTGCGCGAAGCGGGTCGTGGCCCACTGGGCGAGGCTTCCGATGCGCTCGGAGCTGAAGTAGCTGTTGCCAGGACTCACTCCGATGAGCACATGGTCGCCGTCTTCCCAGATATGGCGGCAGGTGCGGGTGAAGGGCAGAACTTCGAATGATGCGTCGGCTGTGATCGTCACCTGTGGGATCGCCCTTGTTGCCGCTTGTCCCTGGGAGCCCTGCGCTCCTGGTGTGGCGGCAATGCCGGTACGTTATGCCGTGGTCCCGGAGCGTGACAAGTGGGGGTCTCATTTGTTGGCTGGAATTATCGCTTCCGCATTGCGGAAGGGGAATTGGAATATCTATCTGCCGCTCGAACGGGACCCGAGGAGGGGGTGGCCGGAGGGGGCCGCTACCCTGAGCCGGTCAACAAGCACCAAGAAGGGGTGGACCCAGTGGCGGACATCGAGAGCGCACGGGCTACGTTCGACAGGTTCGACGTGAACGGTGACGGCTTCATCACGGCCGACGAGTACAGCGCGGCCATGAAGGCCATGGGTGACGCGTTCGTCACCGGCTCGGTCGCGGACGCGGTGATCGCCGCCAAGGACACCAACGGCGACAAGCTGCTGAGCTTCGACGAGTTCTGGGCCTCCCTGAACAAGTAAGACCTCCACCGCACGCCCCCTCCCCACCGACCTGCCGGGGCGGGGGCGCGGTCAGGTCCGGGTCAGGACATGTCCTCGACCTCGGCGAGGGCCTCCTCCAGCCAGCGCAGCCAGAACGTCTCCAGGGCGATCCCGCCGTGCAGGACGAGCCGCCGCAGCCGGTCCTCGACGGCGTCGCGCTCCGCCGGGAAGTCCTTCTCCTCGATGGCCTCGTACTGCGCCAACTGCCGCTGGTGCAGCTCCAGGTGGCGCCGCAGCTCGGGGCCGAGCCCCTGCGGCCCCACGACGCCGGCCGCCCGGATGCGCAGCAGCAGCGGGTCGCGCATCGGCTTGGGGTCCTGGCTCTCGCCGACCCACCGGGCGAGCTCCGCGCCGCCGGCGGGCAGGACCTCGTACTCCTTCTTCTGCCCGCGCACGGGCACCTCGCTGGGCAGCGCCCGGATCAGCCCGGACTCCTCCAGCCGTCCCAGCTCGCGGTAGATCTGCTGGTGCGTCGCGGACCAGAAGTATCCGATCGACTTGTCGAACCGCCGGGTCAGCTCCAGCCCGGACGAGGGCTTCTCGAGCAGGGCGGTGAGGATGGCGTGGGGCAGCGACATGCCGCCATCCTAGGTTTGTCCGGCCCCGCGGACGGGACGGTCAGCGCCACGTGGACAGGGATTCCGGGAGGCGGGGGCCGGGGGCGTCGGCGGCGAGGAAGCCGTGGGTACGGAGGAAGGCCGTCACCGCCGGGGACCAGGCCTGGCGGAGGCCCGCCTCGGCCAGGAGGGCCGGGTCCGAGAGGAGGACCTCGGCCGGGCCCGTGCGGATCCCGCCCGGGGTGAGGACCGCCGCGTCGTCGGCCCAGCGGACCGCCAGCTCCACGTCGTGGGTGGCCATGACCACCGTGGTGCCCGCCGAACGCAGGCCCGAGAGGGCGTCCAGCAGCCGCTCCTGCCCGTCCGGATCCAGCCCCGCCGTCGGCTCGTCCAGGATCAGCACCCGCGGAGCCATCGCCACCGCCCCCGCGATCGCCGCCCGCTTGCGCTGCCCGTAGGAGAGCAGGTGCGTCGGCCGGTCCCGCAGCGCCGTGATGTCCAGCGCGGCCAGGGCCGACTCGACGCGCTCGTGGACCTCCGGCAACGGCAGGCCCAGGTTCATCGGCCCGAAGGACACGTCCTGCTCCACCGAGGCCGCGAACAGCTGGTCGTCCGGGTCCTGGACCACCAGCTGGACCGCGGTCCGCAGCCGGGTCAGGCCGGCCCGGTCGTGGGCCACCGCCGCGCCGTCGAGGTGCAGCGCGCCCGAGCCCGGCCGCAGGCCCCCGCTCAGCAGCCGCATCAGGGTGGTCTTGCCGCTGCCGTTGCGGCCCAGCAGCACCAGCGCGCGGCCCTCGGCGATCCCGAAGTCCACCCCGGACAGCACGGCGGGCCCGTCCTCGTACGCGTAGCCCGCGCCCACCAGTTCCACCAACGGCCTCACAGGTACAGCTCCTTCAGTACGAGGGTCACGGCCACCAGGGCCGCCAGAAGCGCCGCCGACGCGGCCAGGAACCGCCAGGACAGCGCGGACTCCGGTACGAGCACCCGCAGCGCGCCGTCGTAGCCGCGCCCGGCCAGGCCCGACTGGAGCCGAGCCGCGCGGTCGAAGGCCCGTACGAAAGAGGTCGCCGCGAGCCCGGCCAGCGAACGCCACGCCGCCGCCCGGCCGGTGGTGCCCAGCCGGGCCGCCTGCGCCTGGCGGACGCGGGCGAGGGAGTCCAGCAGCAGGAACCCGATGCGGTACATGACCAGGGCCACGTCGACCACCGGGGCCGGCACCCCCGCCCGGACCAGCCGCGGCAGCACGTCGGAGACCGGGGTGGTGAAAGCGAACAGCAGCACGCCGAGCGAGGCCGCGGAGGTGCGCAGCAGCAGCTCCACCGCCTGCCGGGGGCCGTCGGGGGCCAGTGCGACGAGCCCGTCGGGCCCGCCCACGGCGAACAGCAGCGGCAGCGCCCCCGTGAAGCAGAAGCCGAGCGGGATCCGGAAGGCCCGCCACAGCTGCCGCCCCGTGACCCCGGCGGGGCCGAGCAGCACGGCGAGCGTGGCGGCGGCGACCACCGGCCCGCCGGGCCACGGCGGCAGGCACACCGCCGTGACCGTCAGCCCGATCCCCAGCAGGGCCTTCTCCAGCGGGTGCCGGTGCCGCCAGCGGCTGCCGTGCGCGGCCGCGTCGATCGGCAGCACCCCTACGCCTCCGGGGCGGGCGCGGACGAGGCGGCCTCCGCTGCCGCCGCCCCCTGGCGGCGGCCCTTGCGGACGCCGAAGTAGTACGCGAGCACGCCCGCGCCCAGGGCCGCCTGGAGGGCGAACAGCGCCGACTCGATCTCCCCGGACGGGGGTTCGTACAGCGGCGAGAACCACGGCTCGTAGTCCGGCTTCAGCTCGGTGATGGCCGCCTCCGCCTGCGCGTCGGCGCCCGCGAACGGCTCCTCCTTGTCGTCGCCGAGCCCCAGCGCGAGCGGGAGTACGGCCAGCGCCGCCACCAGGAACAGCAGCAGGGTGTTGATCTTCGCGTTCCGGCTCATCGGGCCGTCGCCTCCTTCAGCTTCGCGACGCCGAGGCGGACCAGGTCCGACCGGCTGGACCGCATCAGCAGCCGCATCACGAGCACGGTCAGCAGGCCCTCGCTCACCGCGAGCGGGAGCTGGGTGACCGCGAAGATCCCGCCGAACTTCCCGAGCGCGCCGAGGAAGCCCGTCACCGGGTCCGGGAAGGCGAGCGCCAGCTGCACCGAGGTCACGCAGTAGGTGACCAGGTCGGCGAAGAAGGCGCCGAAGAACACGGTCACCATCAGCGGCACGTCGAGGCCGCGCAGCAGCCGGTAGACGCCGTACCCCGCCCACGGCCCGGCGATCGCCATGGAGAAGACGTTGGCGCCGAGGGTGGTCAGCCCGCCGTGCGCCAGCAGCAGCGCCTGGAAGAGCAGGGTGATCGTGCCGAGCACGGCCATGATCGGTGGCCGGAAGAGGATGGCCCCGAGCCCGGTGCCGGTCGGGTGCGAGCAACTGCCCGTCACGGAGGGGATCTTCAGCGCGGACAGGACGAAGGTGAACGCTCCGGACGCCCCGAGCAGCAGGGTGCTCTCCGGATTGGCCTTCACCTCGCGGCTCAGGGCGCGGACACCGTGTACGACGAAGGGGGCGGACGCGGCGCCCCAGGCGACCGCGTGCAAGGGGGGCAGGAAGCCCTCGGCTATGTGCATGTGTGGGGAAGACCTCTCCAGCACCTCGTGGATGGACAGCGCGCCCCGGCCGGTCTCCTGGCTCACGGGTACTGATGCCCGGGCTCCGCCTTCCCGGGCCGTGCGGTCTCCCGCGCGGGCCCAGTGGCTTCCCGCTGGGGGCACCTCCCGGACGGAGTCTGGGGGAGAGTGGAGCCGGACTTCCCGATCACAGTGGCGAGGGCCGCACCGGTTTCCCACCGGTTTCCCGAACACCAAGGCCCACTGACCCTATCCCGGATGTCCCGGATGGGTGCGCTCCGGTGGCGGCGCCGGCCCGATCCGCCCAGTGTGAAGGGGTGGCAGCCGACTACTCGTACCCGGACCTGACCGCCGTCTACGTGAACTGCACGCTCAAGCGCTCGCCCGAGACCAGCAACACCGAGGGCCTGATCGACAAGAGCCGCGCCGTCATGGAGTCGGCCGGCGTCCGGACCTCGCTCATCCGGGCCGTCGACCACGACATCGCGACGGGCGTCTGGCCGGACATGACCGACCACGGCTGGGAGAGCGACCAGTGGCCGGTGCTCTACAGCCAGATCATGGACGCCGACATCCTCGTGCTGTGCGGCCCGATCTGGCTGGGCGACAACAGCTCGGTGATGAAGCAGGTCATCGAGCGGCTCTACGCCTGCTCCTCGCTCCTGAACGAGCAGGGCCAGTACGCCTATTACGGACGCGTCGGCGGTGCGCTGATCACCGGCAACGAGGACGGCGTCAAACACTGCGCCATGAACATCCTCTACAGCCTCCAGCACCTCGGCTACGCGATCCCGCCGCAGGCCGACGCGGGCTGGATCGGCGAGGCCGGACCCGGGCCCTCCTACCTCGACCCGGGCTCGGGCGGCCCCGAGAACGACTTCACCAACCGGAACACCACCTTCATGTCCTGGAACCTGATGCACCTGGCCGCCCTCCTCAAGCGGGCGGGCGGGATTCCGGCGCACGGCAACCAGCGCTCACTGTGGGACGCCGGCTGCCGTTTCGACTTCCCCAATCCCGAGCACCGCTAGCACCGGTTGGTGTGCGCGAAGTCCACGACGAACCGGTCGGGCGAGTGCAGCGTGAAGGTGCGGTAGTACGGATTCGTGGCGAAGGCGGCGCCGAAGGTGACGTACCCCTCGAAGTCGCCGGTCAGGGCGAGGCCCTTGAGCTGGGGGAGGAAGATCTTCTGGAGCTTGGGCCCCTTGTAGACGCTGTGCCCCGCGTCGTCGTGCGCGGCGGCGGGGTTCAGCCGGATCTGCAGGAAGAACTTCCCGGCCAGCGGGACGGGCTTGCCGGACCCGTCGTAGACCAGGTGGGAGACGGGAGTGACGGTGACCGAGGGGAGGCCCCCCTTGAGGTCGATGACGAGCCGGTCGTAGGTGGGGTGCCCGCCCCAGCGGGCATTGACGACGAGCGGCGTCTGGGTCTGGGCCGGTGCGCGACCGGCGGCGGCCGTCGTGGCCGAGGCCGGAGCTACGAGGGAGAGCCCGGCGGCGAGCAGCACCCCGGAGGTCACGGCGGTGAGCCGGTGCAGGCGCGGATGGATCATGACGTCCCCTCGATTCTGAAGAGGCGGGGACAAATGGGTCAATTATAGAGATATCGGGCACCCCTCGTCGGTTGCACCCCCCGGCCCCCGGTATCGCGGCGCCGCCGACCCGGGGCGAGTGCCGGGCAGGTGTGCGCAACCCCATGTGCGAAGGCCCCGTTGGCAGTTGACTGTGTCGACGCGTCCCGCACCCAGGAAGGAAACCGGCGTGACTTTCGGCGGAGAGAACCCCTACGGCCCGGCGTGGCAGCCGAACGGGGGGCCGGCCTTCCCGTACGGGGGGCCGGCCTTCCCGTACGAGGAGCCCCGTCCGCTGTGGCAGCGCTTCCGCGAGGGTGACTGGCCTCCGCTGCTGGAGATACTGCGACGGCTGCCCGTCCACGGCTGCGCGTGGGCCGCGATCCTGTTCTGCTTATGGCCCCTGCTCCTGCCCGTCCTCGCCTATCCGCTGGCCCGCTCGGCCCGCCGGCAGGCCCACCTGAGGTTTCCCCCGCACACATACCGCCGCATCCTCGATCCGCAGCTGATGCGCGTGCAGAAGGTCCGGGCCGTGGCCGCCCTGCTCGCGTCCTTCCTGATCCTCGTCGTCTACGGCAGCGAGACGGACCTCGCGGAGATCCAAGGGCAGTACGTGCTCCGGCTCGCCGTCACGCCGTGGCTGCTGCTCCTCACCGCGCCGGTGGTGATCATGGTGCTGGTCCGGCTCGCGCCCGAGGCCGCACGGCCGGGGATGCGCACCCGCCTGCGCCCCGCCGTGCGCACGGCCCTGTGGTACTTCGCGGCCTTCACGGCCGTGCCGCTGCTCTTCGCGGGCATGGCGCTGCTCGGCCGGCAGTTCCAGGCCTACGTCTTCAGCCCGTTCCTCACGATCGCCCTGCTCGCACCGGTGCTGTGGATGCTGTTCTTCGTCTGCTTCGCCTCCACGACGCTGATCCCCACCGCCTTCGGCACCTCCGAGGTGCACGCCGCGCTCCCGGCCCTGCTGACGGGCGTGCTGGTGTGGGAGCTCGCGGTCTTCAACCTGGCCATGACCGGAACGCCGCCGGGACCGCCGTTCATCCAGATCCTCGCCGTGATCGGCGGTCCGGCGTCGGTGTCGGCGGTGGCGTGGTGGGAGATCGGCCGCCTGCGCGCGAGGTACGGGGTGACGCTGCGGGGCAGCCGGTGACCGCGGGCACGGGGAAGGCCCCGACCCGCGGTGCGGGTCGGGGCCTGTACGGGGCCCGGGGCCTCAGCACTCGATGACGTTGACCGCGAGGCCGCCGCGGGCCGTCTCCTTGTACTTGACCTTCATGTCGGCGCCGGTCTCCTTCATGGTCTTGATGACCTTGTCGAGGGAGACCTTGTGGCTGCCGTCGCCGCGCATCGCCATCTTGGCGGCGGTGACCGCCTTGACGGCCGCCATGCCGTTGCGCTCGATGCACGGGATCTGGACCAGGCCGCCGACCGGGTCGCACGTCAGGCCCAGGTTGTGCTCCATGCCGATCTCGGCGGCGTTCTCGACCTGCTCCGGGGTGCCGCCCAGGACCTCCGCGAGGGCGCCGGCCGCCATCGAGCAGGCCGAGCCGACCTCGCCCTGGCAGCCGACCTCGGCGCCGGAGATCGAGGCGTTCTCCTTGAACAGCATGCCGATCGCGCCCGCGGCGAGGAGGAAGCGGACCACGCCGTCCTCGTCCGCGCCGGGCACGAAGTTCATGTAGTAGTGCAGGACCGCGGGGAGGACGCCCGCCGCGCCGTTGGTGGGAGCGGTGACGACCCGGCCGCCCGCCGCGTTCTCCTCGTTGACCGCCATCGCGTAGATCGTCGTCCACTCGCTGCGGTGCATCATCGGGTCGCCCTCGGTGCGCAGCTGGCGCGCCGTGGAGGCCGCCCGGCGCTTCACGCGCAGGCCTCCGGGGAGGATGCCCTCGCGGGACATGCCCCGCGAGACGCAGGACTGCATGACCCGCCAGATCTCCAGGAGGCCCTCGCGGATCTCCTCCTCCGTCCGCCAGGCCTTCTCGTTCTCCAGCATCAGCGAGGAGATCGACAGGCCGGTCTCGTTCGCGAGGCGCAGCATCTCGTCGCCGGAGCGGAAGGGGTACTTCAGCACGGTGTCGTCGAGCTTGATCCGGTCCTCGCCGACCGCGTCCTCGTCCACGACGAAACCGCCGCC
This sequence comes from Streptomyces sp. NPDC048337, assembly GCF_043201175.1. NCBI lineage: Bacteria > Bacillati > Actinomycetota > Actinomycetes > Kitasatosporales > Streptomycetaceae > Streptomyces > Streptomyces sp. NPDC048337. The sequence goes on along the minus strand of NZ_JBICYR010000016.1, from coordinate 85,585 downwards.
GACCGAGTAGTAGGTCTTCTCCAGCAGCGGGGTGCCGGCGGCGTCGTACGCGAAGAGCGTCATACCGTTCGCGTGGTACGGCAGCGAGCGGCGGCGGTGCAGGATCAGCTGGTTCGGCTCGTCGAAGGCGATCTCGTGGACATCGCCTATCTCGGCGCCCAGCAGGCGCAGCCGGCCGCTCTTGCGGATGCGCTCGACCTCGTCGTCCGCCGTCTCCACGTCCACCGTGCGCGGGGAGTGGCCCTCCAGGCCCAGCAGCACCGCCTTGGGGGTGCCGTGGCCGTGGCCGGTCGCGCCGAGGGAGCCGAACAGCTCGGCCCGGACGGAGGCCGTCTGGGCGAGTACGCCGTCCTTCTTCAGCCGCGTCACGAACATGCGTGCCGCGCGCATCGGACCGACCGTGTGGGAGGAGGACGGGCCGATGCCGATGGAGAAGAGATCGAAGACGGAGATGGCCACTGGCGGACTCCCTTGTCTGCTCGTGGGGTGGGAGGGGGCAGGAGAGGTGGATTGTTCGGATTTTGTCCGACAGACGAGCTTAACGTGGCGAGGTGAACGGCTCGTCTGCCGGACGGGAGGGGAAGGCGTCAGGCGGGTGTCAGCTCGTGCTCCCGTACGTCGCCGCGTACGGCGTCCCGGGCGGTCTCGGCGTCGAGGACCGGGTCCGGACCCGGCAGGCCCGCGTAGTGGGCCTTCACGCCCGCGTGGACGGCCCAGAAGTACGTGACCAGGGCCATCACCGCGACCAGGGCGATGTCGACCCCGCCCGGGATGGCGCCGCGGCCGCCGAAGTCGGTGGAGCCGAGCCAGGACAGCAGGGACAGCGCGCCGAGGAAGAAGACGATCCACCAGGCCGGGGCGAACTGCCGGCTGAGGCTCTTCTCACCCTTGCGGCGGAGCACCAGCGCCGCGATCGGGGCGGCCAGCAGCGTCAGTGCGGTGACGATGCCGGTGTTCGGCCACTTCGACCAGTACAGCGCGCAGGCGGCGAAGACGAAGGTCAGCGGGCAGAGCACGGAGGCGAACGGGAGACGGAACGGACGGGGCAGGTCCGGCTTCGTGCGGCGGAAGACGCCGACCGCGATCGGCCCGATCAGGTACGAGATCACCATCGCGGCCGAGATGATCGGGGCCAGGGTCTTCCAGCTGTGGCCGACCGTGACCAGCAGCAGGACCGAGAAGCCGAGGTTCATCCACATCGCCGGGCGCGCGGTCCCGTAGACGGGGTGGGTCTGCGCCAGCTTCTTCGGGAAGAAGCCGGTCTCGGAGAGGTTCTGGACCATGTACGCGGCCGAGGCAACGTTGGCGATGTTGGAGCCGGCGGGGGAGATGAAGGCGCCGAACTGGAGCATCACGACGACCCAGTGGATCATCAGCAGCTTGGCGAGCTCGGCGAACGGCGAGTTGAAGTTCACGCCCGACCAGCCGCCGGCCTGGGCCAGGTGCTCCGGCGGTACGGAGCCCAGGAAGGCCGCCTGGAGGGCGAGGTAGATGACCAGGCCCAGCGAGAGCGCGCCGACCAGGGCGATCGGGATGGCCCGGCCCGGGTTCTTGGCGGCCCCGCCGAGGTTCACGACGGCCTGGAAGCCGTTGAAGGCGAAGACCACGCCGGAGGTGGTGACGGCGGTCAGGACGGCCGTCCAGCCGTTCGGGGCGAAGCCGCCGTGGGCCGTGAAGTTCTCGGTGTGGAAGCCGGAGGCGATCAGTGCGACGACGGCGAGGACCGGGATGGCGAACTTGACCAGGGTCAGCAGAGAGTTGATCTTCGCGAGGAGCTGGACCGACCAGTAGCAGGACAGCCACAGCAGGACCGTGAGCAGCAGCGCCACGCCCATGCCGAAGCCGGTCAGCCGGTGGGACTCGGCGTCGACCAGGTCCCTGGCCCAGCCGAAGCTCCAGGAGGACATGTACTGGGTGGCCGCGATCGACTCGATCGGGATCAGCGAGGCGACCGCGATCCACACCGCCCAGCCTGTGATGAAGCCGAGGACCGGGCCGTGCGAGATGGAGCCGTAGCGGGCCATGCCGCCGGGGATCGGGTAGGCCGCGCCGACCTCGGCGTAGGACATGGCGATCATGCCGATGAAGACCGCGCCGATGACCCAGGCCACGAGTGCCGCGGGGCCGGCGACCTGGGCGGCCGTGCCGGCGCCGAAGAGCCAGCCCGATCCGAAGATCGAACCTATGCCGATCATGACCAGCGCGAAGAGACTGAGTCCCTTCTTGTTGGCTGCGCTCATGTCCATGCGTCGTGTCCGTCCTGAGGGGGATGCCTTGCTGCGGTTTCTTCCTTTATGGGGAGCCTATTTGCCAGTTTTTGGTTATCTCAGTGGCAATGGACCGCATCCACCTGGGGCTTTGGTCATGAGAAGGGCCCGGCCCTGTGCAAAACAAGGCCGGGCCCTCCCAAGGGCGCTGCCTAGAGCGACGGGTACAGCGGGAACTTCGCGGCGAGCGCGGAGACGCGCGCCTTCAGGCCCTCGCTGTCGTAGGCCGGCTTCAGCGCGGCCGCGATGATCTCGGCGACCTCGGTGAAGTCCTCGGCGCCGAAACCTCGGGTGGCGAGCGCCGGCGTACCGATGCGCAGACCCGAGGTGACCATCGGCGGGCGGGGGTCGTTCGGGATGGCGTTCCGGTTGACCGTGATGCCGATCTCGTGGAGCCGGTCCTCGGCCTGCTGGCCGTCCAGCTCGGAGTTGCGCAGGTCGACCAGGACCAGGTGGACGTCCGTACCGCCGGAGAGGACGGAGACGCCGACCTCCGTGACGTCGGGCTGCACCAGGCGCTCGGCGATGATCTTCGCGCCCTCCAGGGTGCGCTCCTGGCGCTCCTTGAACTCGGGCGAGGCCGCGACCTTGAAGGAGACCGCCTTGGCCGCGATCACGTGCTCCAGCGGGCCGCCCTGCTGGCCCGGGAAGACCGCGGAGTTGATCTTCTTGGCCAGCTCCTGCGTCGACAGGATGACACCGCCGCGCGGACCGCCGAGGGTCTTGTGCGTGGTGGTGGTGACGACGTGGGCGTGCGGCACCGGGTTGGGGTGCAGACCCGCGGCGACCAGGCCGGCGAAGTGCGCCATGTCGACCATCAGGTACGCGCCGACCTCGTCCGCGATCCGGCGGAAGGCGGCGAAGTCCAGCTGGCGCGGGTAGGCGGACCAGCCGGCGACGATCAGCTGCGGCTTGGACTCCTTGGCGAGGCGCTCGACCTCGGCCATGTCCACCTGGCCCGACTCGTCGACGTGGTACGGGACCACGTTGTAGAGCTTGCCGGAGAAGTTGATCTTCATGCCGTGGGTCAGGTGACCGCCGTGGGCCAGGTTCAGGCCCATGATCGTGTCGCCCGGCTTCAGCAGCGCGAACATCGCGGCGGCGTTGGCCTGCGCGCCCGAGTGCGGCTGCACGTTCGCGGCCTCGGCGCCGAACAGCGCCTTGATGCGGTCGATCGCGATCTGCTCGACCACGTCGACGTGCTCACAGCCGCCGTAGTAGCGACGGCCGGGGTAGCCCTCGGCGTACTTGTTGGTCAGGACCGAACCCTGGGCCTCCATGACGGCGACCGGAGCGAAGTTCTCCGACGCGATCATTTCCAGGGTCGACTGCTGGCGCACGAGTTCGGCGTCGACGGCGGCGGCGACGTCCGGGTCGAGCTCGTGGAGAGGGGTGTTCAGCACAGACATCAGGAGTCCCTGGGTCAGTTGTCGGAGTGGGTGAGCTTGGCGTACTCCTCGGCGGAGAGCAGGTCGGCCGGCTCCTCCGCGACGCGCACCTTGAACAGCCAGCCGCCCTCGAACGGGGCGGTGTTCACCAGCGACGGGTCGTCCACGACGTCCTGGTTGGACTCGACGACCTCACCGGTGACGGGGGAGTACAGGTCGCTGACCGACTTGGTCGACTCCAGCTCGCCGCAGGTCTCGCCCGCGGTCACCGTGTCGCCTACCTCGGGGAGCTGGGCGTAGACGACGTCACCGAGCGCGTTGGCCGCGAACTCCGTGATGCCGACCGTCGCGACGCCGCCCTCGGCGTCCGACAGCCACTCGTGCTCCTTGCTGTAACGCAGCTGCTGGGGGTTGCTCATGGCCTGATTCTCCTGGATGCGGGGGAGTGGATACGAACAGGGGTCTTGCGGGCTGAGACGGTTCGAGCGCGGTACGAGGATTACTTCTGCCGCTTGTAGAACGGCAGGGCCACGACCTCGTACGGCTCATGCGTACCGCGAATGTCGACGCCGACGCCGGAGGTGCCGGGCGCGGCGTGCGCCGCGTCCACGTACGCCATCGCGATCGGCTTGCCCAGCGTCGGGGACGGGGCGCCGGAGGTGACCTCGCCGATGACCTGGCCGTCGGCGACGACCGGGAAGCCGGCGCGCGGGACGCGGCGGCCCTCGGCGACCAGGCCGACCAGCTTGCGCGGCGGGTTGCCCGCGGCGCGCTCGGCGGCCGCCTCCAGGGCGGCGCGGCCGATGAAGTCGCCCTCCTTCTCGAACTTCACGACCCGGCCCAGACCGGCGTCGAAGGGCGTGAGGGAGGTGCTCAGCTCGTGCCCGTACAGCGGCATGCCCGCTTCCAGGCGCAGGGTGTCGCGGCAGGACAGGCCGGCCGGGACCAGGCCCACGCCCTCGCCGGCCTTGGTCAGCGCCTGCCACAGCTCCACGGCGTGCTCGGGGGAGACGAACAGCTCGAAGCCGTCCTCGCCCGTGTAGCCGGTACGGGCGATCAGCGCGGGCACGCCCGCGACGGTGCCCGGCAGACCCGCGTAGTACTTGAGGCCGTCCAGGTCGGCGTCGGTGAGGGAGGCGAGGATGCCGGGGGACTCGGGGCCCTGGACGGCGATCAGCGCGTACGCGTCGCGGTCGTCGCGGACCTCGGTGTCGAAGCCGGCGGCGCGCTCGGTGAGGGCGTCGAGGACCACCTGGGCGTTGGAGGCGTTGGCGACGACCATGTACTCGGTCTCGCCCAGGCGGTAGACGATCAGGTCGTCGACGATCCCGCCGTCCTCCTGGCAGATGTGCGTGTACCGGGCCCGGCCGACGCCGACGGTGGAGATGTTGCCGACCAGCGCGTAGTCCAGGGCCTTGACGGCCTCCGGGCCGGTCAGGGTGATCTCGCCCATGTGGGAAAGGTCGAAGAGGCCGGCCTTGGTGCGTACGGCGTTGTGCTCGTCGCGCTCGCTCGCGTACCGCAGCGGCATGTCCCAGCCCGCGAAGTCGGTCATGGTCGCACCGAGCGAACGGTGCACCGCATCGAGGGCGGTCAGACGGGGGGCAGTGCTCATGGGTGTGGCTCCCGGGTCCCAGGGCATGACATGACGAGGAGGGTCCTCCCCATCTGTCATCGGAACCTGAGAGGTTCGCCGAGAGTGCCCCCGATCAGACAGGGGTCCCCGGCTTGCACCTTGGGTGGAGCTGTTGCACGTCGCAGAGCTCGCTTTTCAGATCTGCCTCATCCACGCGGTACGGGGCCTGAGAGATTCAAGGGAGGTTCTTGCTCCTTCGGCGCCCGAGCACGGCCTTGCGGCGTGCCGGGACTCTCCCGCGCGGATTCAAGCGGCCGGTATGCAGTTGGTCCAGATGGCGCACATCATTGCACGCCACCGCGGTGATCGGGGGTGGGGGTCCGAAGGTTCGTGCGGATCTCGAGCGGGCAGACCGGAACCGGGGCCCCCGGATTACCGTCTCTTTACACTCAGTGGGCAAGGGTCCTTGGGACCCGATTCGGGGGAGGCGAACACTGTGCGGAGATTCGGAGTGGTGGCGACAACGCCGGGGACCGTGGACGCGGTGCCGGTGCAGCGGAGCGGCGCGGGTGCGGCCGCGGCCGCCGCCGGCGCGCGGGGCCGCCGTGGGCCGGCCGGTCCGGTCCGCGACCTGCGCGGGCCCGGCGTGCGTGGCCCGCGGCGGCTGGGCTTCGCCGCGGGGGACATCGTGGTGGTGTCCGGGCTGCCGGGCGGCGGCAAGAGCACGCTGATCAAGCGGGCGGCGGCCGAGGGCGGGGCGATCGACTCCCAGGACACGCGCGAGCGCTGGGAGCGCCGGATGCCGGGGGCGCTGCCGTACGCCGTCTACCGCCCGCTGGTCCGCGCCGCCCACTACTGGGGGCTGTGGCGCACCCTGCGCTCCGGCGCCTCGGTCGTCGTCCACGACTGCGGTACGCAGACCTGGGTGCGGAGCCTGCTCGCGGCGGCCGCGCGCCGCCGGGGCCGTGCGCTGCACCTGCTCCTCCTGGACACCAGCCCCGAGGAGGCCCTGTCCGGCCAGGCGGCGCGGGGCCGCCGGGTCTCCTCCTACGCCTTCGCCCGCCACCGGGGCGCGGTGGCCCGCCTCCTGCGCGACGCGGAATCGGGCCGCCCCCCGGCCGGCTGCGCCTCGGCCACCCTCCTGGACCGCCGCTCGGCGGCCGCGGTGACGCACATCGCGTTCCACGTTTGAGCGCCGTTGCCGGGGGCTCCGCCCCAGACGACGCGCCTCAAACGCCGGCGAGGCTGGATGTGGCTGCTGCCGTCCGCTGGGCGTGGGGCCGAGCCCCGGTCTATTGGCCGCACCTGTGCACTCAGGCGGGCAAAACCCAGCCTCGCCGGCGTTTGAGGCGCGGGGTCTGGGGCGGAGCCCCAGGAAGTGGCGCCGCACCCGGGCCGATAGCCTCTCCACCTACATCGGCGGGAAGCGAAGGCAGGGGCACATGCACAGCGGCGGCTGGCCGGGGAATGAGCTGGAGCAGGTGCTCGGGGCGGCGCTCGGGCAGCCGGACGCCGGCGGGCGGATCCTCGAGGTCCTCGGGCGGAGCCGGCTGTGGGTGCCCCTGCCCGCCGGCGGCTCCCCCGAGCAGGGCGGCACCGAGGGCCTGACCCTGCCCACCATGGAGATCGGCGGCGCGGCGTACGTCCCGGTGTACAGCTCCGAGGCCCAGTTCCACGCCTGCGTCGGCCCCGGCATGGACTTCGCGGTGGCACCCGCCGTCGAGTTCGCCCGCGGCCTGCCCCCGCAGCTCGGCATCGCGCTCAACCCCGAGGGCGCCGTCGGCCTCCCGCTCCCCCCGCCCGCCGTGGCGGAGCTGTGCCGCACCGGTCGGACCCCCCTCGACGGCCCGACCACCGGCGGCCGCGTGCGGCTCTACGAGCCCGACTGGCAGGAAGACCCGGTGGACTTCCTGGCCGCCGCCGCCGAGGAGTTCCGCTCCACCGGCGTGGTCGCCGCCGCCCACCGCTGCCTCGCCAGCGTCGAGGGAGGGGCGCCGGAACTGTTCGTCGCTGTCCGCCTGCTGGGATGGGAGCCCGAGATGCGAAACGCCCCGATGGACGCGCTCGGCCGCGCCCTGGCCCGCGTACCGGCGCCGTGGCCGGTGCAGTTGATCCTCCTGGACGCCGCCGAGGACCCGGTCACGGACTGGATTCGTGAGCGCGTACGCCCCTTCTACCTCCCGTAGCGCCGCTTAAGCTGGACGGGACGTGTGGACGACGGGCGGACGAAGACGAAGAGGGGTACCGGGTGAGTGCGTCAGGCACGGCCGCGGCCGGGCAGGTCGAGCACATGCTGCGCCAGGTGACTCCGGGGCGCTATGAGGGATACGAGTCGCTTCTGCACGCCCTCGGCGAGGGCCGCCTGTGGATGCTGCTCTGGCAGGGGCAGTCGGGCTCACCGGACGCCCAGTACGGCGGCATGGAGGTCGAGGGCCTCGGGTACGCGCCCTGCGTGACCTCCCCGCAGGAACTGGCCGCCAGCGGCTGGAACCGCGGCTACGAGGTCGTCACCGGGCGGGACATCGCCCGCGCGCTCTACCCCGACCGCTGGGGCCTGTGGCTGAACCCGCACGCCCAGGGCGGCGGCCTCGGCATCCCCTGGGCGGACCTGCGCCGGATCGCGACCGGCCTGGACCGGATGCCGGCCGGACCGCTGCGGCTCTCCGAGCCCGCCATCGAGCTCCCGCAGTTCTACGGGCTGCTGACCCAGCACGCCCACCGCACCCCGGCCGTCCGGTCGCTGCGCCGCGCCTGGGTGCAGCCCGCGCTCGGCTCCCCGTACCTCGCCGTCGGGCTCGACCTCTACGACGCCTCCGCGCCGGCGCTGGAATCCGTACGGGAGATGATGCGGCAGTCGGTCGGCGCGGTCCCCGAGGGCGTTCCCGTGTGCACGGTCGCCCTGGCGGACGAGCACGACCCGGTGGCGATGTGGCTGCGCGCGCAGACCCGCCCCTTCTACGACCGCGAGGGCCAGGCTCCCGCCTACTGAGCAGCTCCTGCGGGCATATCCGCATACTGAGACATTCATCTCGAAGGCCGCACCGGACCCACCGGTGCGGCCTTCGGCATATCCGCCGAATCCACCCAAGAACCGTGCCTGAAATGGCAGTTGGGCCGGATGTCCGTTCCGGGCCGAAGGGGCACTGTTTCACCGCTCACCAGAGCGCGCGGTTCGGATAACGGAAGGTGTAGACGCAGATCACGGTTGCGCATCACATCACCGGCAGGTCTGGCGGGCGATTGAGAGGCCGTTGAAGACTCCCCCCACCGAAGGCCGGTCAATCCCGCAAGCACCAGCTCTTCACGTGCACTTCAGGCGCATTTCGCGCCAATCGCACCATCAGCGACGCCGAAAGAACCAAAGCCGCCACAGCGGCGGGCATGGGCCGGCCACCGTCGGCCGAGAGGGGTCCCCACCACGATGACGGCACCACTGCACGACACCAGCGAGGCCGAGCCCGCGGCCGTGGCCGCCCCCGACGCTCCGCAGAAGGCGATCGAGGGCCGCTCGCCGTGGCAGATCGCCTGGCTGCGCCTCAAGCGTGACAAGGTCGCCCTGGCCGGCGGTGTCGTCGTGCTCCTCCTGATCCTCGTCGCGATCTTCGCGCCGCTGATCGTCAAGGCCTTCGGCCACCCGCCGGAGGAGCTGCACGAGGACCTGCTGGACCCGCTCCTCGGCCTGCCGGCCGGCGACTGGGGCGGCATGAGCGGCGACTTCCTGCTGGGCATCGAGCCGGTCAACGGCCGCGACGTCTTCAGCCGGATCGTCTACGGCGCCCGGATCTCGCTCCTGGTGGCCTTCCTGTCCGCCTTCGTCGCGGTCTCGCTGGGCACCTTCTTCGGCATCATCGCCGGCTACTTCGGAGGCTGGATCGACGCCGCCATCAGCCGCGTCATGGACCTGCTGCTGGCCTTCCCGCAGCTGCTGTTCATCATCGCGCTGATCTCCGTCATCCCCAGCAAGCTGTGGGGTTTCGAGGGATCGGGCCTGCGCATCGCCGTACTGGTGCTGGTGATCGGCTTCTTCGGCTGGCCGTACATCGGCCGCATCGTCCGCGGGCAGACCCTGTCGCTGCGCGAGCGCGAGTACGTCGAAGCCGCGCGCAGCCTCGGCGCGGGCCGCATGTACATCCTCTTCCGCGAACTGCTCCCGAATCTGGTGGCGCCCATCACCGTCTACTCGACGCTGATGATCCCCACCAACGTGCTGACCGAGGCCGCCCTGAGCTTCCTCGGAGTCGGCGTCAAGCCGCCCACGCCGTCCTGGGGAGAGACCCTCTCCACGGCCGTGCGGACCTACGAGGACGATCCGCTGTTCATGATCTTCCCCGGCGTAGCGATCTTCATCACCGTGCTGGCCTTCAACCTCTTCGGCGACGGCGTCCGTGACGCCCTCGACCCGAAGGGCTCCCGCTAGCCATCGCAGGGCACACCAGGAACCGGCTTCGAGCCGTAAGCACACCGGAACACCGGTACTACAACGGAGGGTTGCGAGCATCGTGACTACCCATCGCACGTCGAAGCGCAGACTGGCCGCCGGCACCGCCGTCGTGCTCGCGGCCATGCTGACCGCGACCGCCTGTGGCGGCAACGACAAGAAGGACGAGAAGGCGGGCGCCTCGGGCGGCTTCAACGCCGGCATAGGCAAGGTCGCCAACGCGTCGGACAAGAAGGGCGGCGAGCTCAAGTTCGTCGGCACCCAGGAGGCCGACTCGTGGGACCCGCAGCGCGGCTACTACGGCTTCGTGTGGGACTTCCAGCGCTACTACACCCGGCAGCTGGTGAGCTACAAGGCTGCCCCGGGTGAGCAGAGCACCGACCTGGTGCCCGACCTCGCCACCGCCAAGGCCGAGATCAGCGATGGCGGCAAGACGTACAAGTACACCCTCAAGGACAACGTGACCTGGGAGGACGGCACCCCCGTCACCGCCCAGGACGTGAAGTACGGCATCGAGCGCACCTGGGCCCAGGACGTCATCTCCGGCGGCCCGGTCTACCTGATGCAGGTCCTGGACCCGAAGACCGAGTACCCGGGCCCGTACAAGGACACCGCCCCGGACAAGCTCGGCCTCAAGGCGATCGAGACCCCGGACGCGAAGACCATCATCTTCAAGCTCCCGCAGCCCAACGGTGACTTCGAGCAGATGCTGGCCATGCCGGCGGCGAGCCCGGTCAAGCAGGAGAAGGACACCGCGGCCAAGTACGGCCTGAAGCCCTTCTCCAACGGCCCGTACAAGATCGACTCGTACGAGCCCAACAAAAGCATGAAGCTCTCGCGCAACGAGAACTGGAAGCCCGAGTCGGACACGATCCGCAAGGCGCTCCCGGACACCATCTCGGTCACGTTCATGGCGAACGCGGACGACATGGACAAGCGCCTGATGAACGGCGAATTCGACCTGGACATCAACGCGACCGGCATCGGCCAGGCGGCCCGCGCCACCGCGCTGAAGGACCACAAGGCGAACCTGGACAACGGCCAGACCGGCTTCATCCGGTACGCCGTCATGCCGACGACCGTCGCGCCCTTCGACAACATCGAGTGCCGCAAGGCCGTCATCTACGGTGCCGACCACAAGTCCCTGCAGACCGCCCGCGGCGGCCCGCAGGCCGGTGGTGACATCGCCCCCAACATGCTCCCGCTGGGCATCAAGGGCTCGGACGCCTCGTACGACCCCTACGAGGTCCTGAAGAACGACGGCAAGCCGAACGTCGAGAAGGCCAAGGCCGCCCTGAAGGCCTGTGGCAAGGAGAGCGGCTTCAAGACCACCATCGCGGTCCGCAACAACAAGCCGGTCGAGATCGCCACGGCCGTCTCGCTCCAGAACGCCCTGAAGCAGGTCGGCATCGAGGCCGACGTCGACCAGTTCGACGGCGCCCAGACCTCCGGCATCATCGGTTCGCCGAAGGTCGTCAAGGAGAAGGGCTACGGCATCATCATCATGGGCTGGGGCGCCGACTTCCCGACCGGGCAGGGCTTCTCCCAGCCGCTGGTCGACGGCCGCTTCATCCTGCAGAGCGGTAACAACAACTTCTCCGAGCTGAACGACCCGGCGATCAACGGCCTGTTCGACAAGGCCATCGCCGAGACCGACCCGGCCAAGGCCGGCGACATCTACAAGCAGATGAACCAGAAGGTCTCCGAGGCCGCGGTCTACCTGCCCTTCGTCTTCGACAAGACGATCACGTGGCGCAGCGACCGGCTGACGAACGCCTACACCTCCGACGCCTACAACGGCCGCTACGACTACGCGTCGCTCGGCGTCACCAAGTAGTAGTCCGTCAGACCCGGTTCAGATCCACTTTCCAGTGTTCCAGTGCCACACCCGCTAGGCACGAAGGGCAGGTGATGGCCGCGGTTACGGCTTGGGGGCGCTCTCCAGAAGGGGGCGCCCCCGGGCCGCAGCCAGGCCGAGCGCAGTGCTTGCATATCTCATCCGACGGATCTTCGCCGTCATCGTCATGCTGTTGGTCATCTGTCTGGTGACCTTCGGAATCTTCTTCCTCTTCCCGAAGCTGATCGGGACGGATCCGGCCCTGTACTTCGTCGGCAAGCAGTCCGACCCCGCCGCCATCGAGGGCATCCGGCAGAAGATGGGTCTCGACGACCCGATCCTCGTCCAGTTCGGCAAGTTCATCGTCGGGCTGGTGGCGGGTCGCACGTACGCCAACGGCTCCGACGTCACGCAATGCGCCGCGCCCTGCTTCGGCTACTCCTTCAAGACCGAGCAGGAGGTCTGGCCGCTGCTGCTCGACTGGCTCCCGGTCACCCTCTCGCTCGCCGCAGGCGCGGTCGTGCTCTGGGTGATCGGCGGCGTCGCCACCGGCGTCGTCTCCGCCCTCAAGCGCGGTTCAGCCCTGGACCGTTCGGCGATGGGCGTCGCCCTCGCCGGCGTCTCCCTCCCCATCTACTTCACGGGCATGCTCTTCATCGCCCTCTTCTCCGACCAGCTCGGCTGGTTCGGGCGGCCGGAGGCGACCTTCGCCGACGACCCGGGCAAGTGGTTCAACGGCATGATCCTGCCGTGGGTCTCGCTCGCCTTCCTCTACGCGGCGATGTACGCGCGGCTCACCCGCGCGACCATGCTCGAAGTCCTCAACGAGGACTACATCCGCACGGCCCGCGCCAAGGGCCTGACGGAACCGGTCGTCATCGGCAAGCACGCCATGCGCTCGACGATGACCCCGATCCTGACCGTGCTGGGCCTGGACCTCGGCGCCCTGATGGGCGGCGCGGTGCTGACCGAGTCCACCTTCTCGCTGCACGGCCTCGGCTACAGCGCGGTCCGTGCCATCAGCGACCACGACCTGCCGGTCATCCTGGGCATCACCCTGATCTCCGCCTTCTTCGTCGTCGCCGCGAACCTCATCGTTGACCTCATGTACGCGGTGATCGACCCCCGAGTGAGGCTGTCATGACCGATCTCACCAAGACCGGAGCTCTCAACGAGCCCGTCGGCGCCGGGCAGCCCTCCAGCGCCTTCCTCGAAGTCCGCGACCTCAAGGTGCACTTCCCGACCGAGGACGGACTGGTCAAGTCGGTCGACGGCCTCTCCTTCACGCTGGAGAAGGGCAAGACCCTCGGCATCGTGGGCGAGTCCGGCTCCGGCAAGTCGGTCACCTCGCTGGGCATCATGGGTCTGCACCGCGTCGGCCAGTACGGCCGCCAGCGGGCCCGGATCTCCGGCGAGATCTGGCTGAACGGCAAGGAGCTGCTCTCCGCCGACGAGGACGAGGTGCGCAGGCTGCGCGGCCGGGAGATCGCGATGATCTTCCAGGACCCGCTGTCCGCGATGCACCCGTACTTCACCGTCGGCAAGCAGATCGCCGAGGCGTACCGGGTCCACCACAAGGTCGACAAGAAGGCCGCGCGCACGCGGGCGATCGAGCTCCTCGACCGCGTGGGCATCCCCGAGCCGCACAAGCGGGTCGACAGCTACCCGCACGAGTTCTCCGGCGGCATGCGCCAGCGCGCGATGATCGCGATGGCGCTGGTCAACAACCCCGAGCTGCTCATCGCGGACGAGCCGACCACCGCCCTGGACGTCACCGTCCAGGCCCAGATCCTCGACCTCATCCGGGATCTGCAGAAGGAGTTCGGCTCCGCCGTCATCATGATCACGCACGACCTCGGCGTCGTCGCCGAGATGGCCGACGACCTCCTCGTGATGTACGGCGGCCGGTGCGTCGAGCGGGGCAGCGCCGAGAAGGTCTTCTACGAGCCCAGGCACCCCTACACCTGGGGCCTGCTCGGCTCGATGCCGCGCATCGACCGCGACCAGACCGAGCGCCTCATCCCGGTCAAGGGCTCGCCGCCCAGCCTCATCAACATCCCGAGCGGCTGTGCGTTCAACCCGCGGTGCCCGTACGCCGACGTACCCAAGGGCAATGTGACCCGTACGGTACGGCCGGAGCTCACGGAGGACGGCAGCCGCCACTGGTCCGCCTGCCACATGTCGCAGGAGGAGCGGACCCGGATCTGGACCGAAGAGATTGCGCCGAAGCTGTGACCGACACGCCTGAGACCAAGAAGACGGAAGCAGCCGCGATCCCCGCGCAGGCCACGGGCTCTCCCGATGCTCCCGAGTCCGAGCTCCTGCTCAAGGTGACGGGCCTGACGAAGCACTTCCCGATCACCAAGGGGCTGCTGAAGCGGCAGGCGGGCGCGGTCAAGGCCGTCGACGGCATCGACTTCGACGTCCGGCGCGGGGAGACCCTCGGCATCGTCGGCGAGTCCGGCTGCGGGAAGTCGACCATGGGCCGGCTGATCACGCGGCTCCTCGAACCGACCGGCGGAAAGGTCGAGTTCGAGGGCAAGGACATCACCCACCTCGGTGTCGCCGGGATGCGGCCGATGCGCCGCGACATCCAGATGATCTTCCAGGACCCGTACGGCTCGCTGAACCCGCGCCACACGGTCGGCACGATCGTCGGCGCGCCGTTCAAGCTGCAGGGCGTGGAGCCGGAGGGCGGGCTCAAGGCGGAGGTCCAGCGGCTGCTGTCGTTGGTGGGCCTCAACCCGGAGCACTACAACCGCTATCCGCACGAGTTCTCCGGCGGCCAGCGCCAGCGCATCGGCATCGCCCGGGCACTGGCCCTCAAGCCGAAGCTGGTCGTGGCCGACGAGCCCGTCTCGGCCCTGGACGTCTCCATCCAGGCCCAGGTGGTCAACCTGCTGGACGACCTCCAGGAGGAGCTCGGCCTCACGTACGTGATCATCGCGCACGACCTGTCGGTCATCCGGCACGTCTCGGACCGCATCGCGGTGATGTACCTCGGCAAGATCGTCGAGCTGGCCGACCGCAAGTCGCTGTACGAGGCGCCGATGCACCCGTACACGACGGCCCTGATGTCGGCCGTGCCGGTACCGGACCCGCGCCGGCGCGGTGCCAAGAGCGGCCGCATCCTGCTCAAGGGCGACGTGCCGTCCCCGATCTCGCCGCCGAGCGGCTGCCGCTTCCACACGCGGTGCTGGAAGGCGACGCAGATCTGCACGACGCAGGAACCGCCGCTGCTGGCGCTCAAGACGGGCCACCAGGTGGCCTGCCACCACCCGGAGAACGCCCCCGACCAGGCGCCGGGCGACCAGCCCCTGCCGGGCGCGGCCGATGCGGTGGCCACGGTTTCGGAGTAGCGGCCGAAACGCCGACGGGGCCGGGCAGCCGTACAACGGCACAACCCGGCCCCGTCGGCATGCCCTCCGGCTCCGCCGGGGACAATCCAGCCCCACCGGGGAAATCCAGCCTCGACGGGGACAAATCCAGCCCCGCCGGCGTTTGAGGCGCGGGGGTCCGGGGGCGGAGCCCCCGGCAGCGGCGCCGCACATTCAGCCTCGCCGGCGTTTGAGGCGCGGGGTCTGGGGCGGAGCCCCAGGGGCCGGGCGCAGCCCGGCCCTCCGGCGGCGGAGCCCCCGGTAGGGGCGCGGCGGCGGCGCCGCAGGTGACAATGGCCCGGTGCTCCACGATCTCTTCCCGCCCGGGATCCAGCATGCCCTGGACCTCGCCGGCATCTTCGTCTTCGCCACCGCGGGCGCCCTCCTCGCCGTCCGCAAGAACTTCGACGTCTTCGGCATCGCCGTCCTCGCCCTCGTCACCGCCCTCGGCGGCGGCCTCTTCCGCGACCTCGTCATCGGCGCCGTCCCCCCGGCCGCCTTCGGCGAGCTCAGCTTCTTCCTGACCCCCCTCATCGCCGCCGCGATCGTCTTCTTCCTGCACCCCGAGGTCCAGCGCATCAACCGCGCCATCAACGTCTTCGACGCCGCCGGCCTCGGCCTGTTCTGCGTGACGGGCACGACCAAGGCGTACGAGTACGGCCTCGGCCTCACCGCCTCCGCCGCGCTGGGCCTCGCCACCGCCGTCGGCGGCGGCGTCCTGCGCGACGTGCTGGTCAACGAGGTGCCGTCCCTGCTCCGTGACCGCGAGATGTACGCCGTGCCCGCCGTCGTCGGCGCCTCGATGGTCGCCGTCTTCATCGGCCTCGATGTCCTCAACGCCTTCACCACGGCCGTCGCGATCGTCACCACCTTCGTCCTGCGCCTGCTCGCCATGCGCTACCACTGGCGGGCCCCGCTGGCCTGGAACCGACGCTCGTCCGTGGCCGAAGAGCCGTAGAAAAAAGCTACCGCTTAGTAGCCGCCAGGTGTACCGTCGTTTACATGTCACACGCAGCTGCCCAGGCATCCATCGGCGACAGCGAGTTCGACCGCGACACCACCGTCACCGCGCGCGCGGACGAGCCCGGGGTGTACGACGCGGAGCTCTCCGCAGGCTGGACGATCATCACCGCCGTCAACGGCGGTTACCTGCTGGCCCTGGTCGGCCGGGCCCTGTCGGCGGCCCTGCCGCACCCGGACCCCTTCTCGGTCTCGGCCCACTACCTGACCTCCTCGGTGCCCGGCCCCGCCGTGATCCGCACCGAGGTCGCCCGCGTCGGCCGCACCCTCTCCACCGGCCAGGCCTCGCTGTTCCAGTACGACGAGAATGGCGTCGAGGTCGAGCGCATCCGCGTCCTCGCCTCCTTCGGCGACCTCTCCTCGCTGCCGGAGGACGTCCGCACCACGGCACTGCCGCCGGTCATGCCCGCGTACGAGGACTGCCTCGGGCCTGAGGCCGGCCCGGCCCCGATCCCGGGCAGCTCCGCGATCGTCGACCGGCTGCGGCTGCGACTGGACCCCGCGACCGCGGGCTGGGCCGTCGGCGCCCCCTCGGGCAAGGGCGAGATGCGGGCCTGGTTCGAACTGGCCGACGGCCGTGACGCCGACCCGCTCTCCATGCTCCTCGCGGTGGACGCCCTCCCGCCGACCTCCTTCGACCTCGGCCTGCTCGGCTGGACCCCGACGGTGGAACTCACCACCCACATCCGCCGCCGCCCGGCCCCGGGCCCCCTCCGTATCTCGATCACCACCCGTAACCTGGCCGGCGGCTTCCTGGAGGAGGACGCCGAAGTCTGGGACTCGGCCGACCACCTGGTAGCCCAGTCCCGCCAACTGGCCCGCGCCCCCCGCAGCTGATCCAGCCCCGCCTGCGTTTGGGGCGCGGGGGTCCGGGAGTCCCCTGACCCCCGCGGAGCGGAGGGGTCGGCCGCGCCCGCGGGGGACTCGTAGAATCGGGGGATCATGGCCTACCTCGATCACGCCGCCACCACCCCGATGCTGCCGGAGGCCGCCGCGGCGATGACCGCGCAGTTCGCCGCCACCGGAAACGCCTCCTCCCTCCACGCCGCCGGCCGCCGCGCCCGCCGCACCGTCGAGGAGGCCCGCGAGGCCTTCGCCGAGGCGATCGGGGCCCGCCCGAGCGAGGTGGTCTTCACCGCCGGCGGCACGGAGGCCGACAACCTCGCCGTCAAGGGCCTCTACTGGGCCCGGCGCGACGCCGACCCCGCCCGGACCCGCGTCCTCGCCAGCCCCGTCGAACACCACGCCGTACTGGACGCGGTCCACTGGCTCGCCGAACACGAGGGCGCCCAGGTCGACTACCTGCCCGTGGACCGGTACGGCCGCGTGCACGCCGAGGCCTTCCGCGAGGCCGTCGAGCGCAACCCGGACGACATCGCGCTCGCCACCGTCATGTGGGCCAACAACGAGATCGGCACCGTCATGCCGGTCCGCGCCCTTGCCGCCATCGCCGCCGAACACGGGATCCCGCTCCACTCCGACGCCGTCCAGGCCTTCGGCCAGCTCGACGTCGGCTTCGCCGACAGCGGCCTCGCCGCCATGACGGTCAGCGGCCACAAGGTCGGCGGCCCGTACGGCATCGGCGCCCTGCTCCTCGGCCGCGACCAGACCCCCGTCCCCGTACTGCACGGCGGCGGCCAGGAGCGGCACGTCCGCTCCGGAACCCTCGACGTCCCGGCCATCGCCGCCTTCGCGGTGGCCGCCACCCTCGCCGCCGAGCGGCGCGAACGCTTCGCCGCCGAGATCGGCGCCCTGCGCGACGAGCTGGTCGCCGCCGTCCTCGCGGCCGTGCCCGACGCCGTCCTCGGGGGAGACCCCGTCGACCGGCTCCCGGCCAACGCCCACTTCAGCTTCCCCGGCTGCGAGGGCGACTCCCTGCTCCTCCTGCTGGACGCCCAGGGCATCGAGTGCTCCACCGGCTCCGCCTGCACCGCCGGCGTGGCCCAGCCGAGCCACGTGCTCCTGGCCGCCGGCACCGACCCCAAGCTGGCCCGCGGCACCCTCCGCTTCTCCCTCGGCCACACCTCCACCAAGGAGGACATCGCGGCCCTCGCCGCGGTCATCGGCCCGGCGGTGGAACGCGCCCGCACGGCAGGCCTCAGCTAGCGGCGGCCAGCGCCTCGCCGACCAGGCGGACGTACCGGTCCCAGTCCCAGTGGCGGCCCGGATCCGTGTGGTCGGCGCCCGGCACCTCGGAGTGCCCGAGGATGTGCTTGCGGTCCACGGGTATGCCGTACCTCCGGCAGACATCCGCCGCCAGTCGGGCCGACGCCGCGTACATCGCGTCCGTGAAGTCCTGCGGCCGGTCCACGTACCCCACGTGCTCGATGCCGACGCTGCGCTCGTTCATTGAGCGGTTGCCCGAGTGGAAGGCCACGTCCAGCTCGCGCACCATCTGCTCGATGTGGCCGTCCTGGCGGACTATGTAGTGCGCCGACGCCCTGTGCCACGGGTTCTTGAAGGCGTCCACCGACGACTCGAAGCCGCCCTGCGTCACATGGATCACGATCCGGTCCACGCGGTAGTCGTCCGGCCGGTCCGCCAGCCGCCAGTTCGCCGGCGAGGCCGCCGTCCAGCTCGCGCCCGCGTGGTCGAGCTCGCCCTCCTTGCGCGGCTTGGACACCCCCGGCACCAGCCACCAGGCCCGGCCGATCTCGTCCCGGCCGGCGATCGCCGCCACCGTGAAGATCCCGAGCCCGCCGAACAGCACGGCCCTGCGCGTCCTCCCCGGCCGCTTCTTCGCCTGCTTCCCCTTGCTCGCCATGTGATCCACCCCCCACAGCCGATAACGCGCTGTGACCCCGCGCGGTTCCCCGTACTCTGGAAGGCGCTATGACTGAGAACCTGCCGCGCACCGCCCGCCCCCTTCGCGTCCTGGCCGCCATGTCCGGCGGCGTGGACTCCGCCGTCGCCGCCGCCCGCGCGGTCGAAGCCGGGCACGACGTGACCGGCGTCCACCTCGCGCTCTCCGCGAACCCGCAGTCCTTCCGGACCGGCGCGCGCGGCTGCTGCACCATCGAGGACTCCCGAGACGCCCGCCGCGCCGCCGACGTCATCGGCATCCCCTTCTACGTCTGGGACCTCGCCGAGCGCTTCCGCGAGGACGTGGTCGAGGACTTCATCTCCGAGTACGAGGCCGGGCGCACCCCGAACCCCTGCCTGCGCTGCAACGAGAAGATCAAGTTCGCGGCGCTGCTCGACAAGGCCCTCGCCCTCGGCTTCGACGCCGTCTGCACCGGCCACTACGCCACCGTCGTCCTGAACGAGGACGGCACCCGCGAGCTGCACCGCGCCTCGGACATGGCCAAGGACCAGTCGTACGTCCTCGGCGTCCTCGACGAGAAGCAGCTCGCCCACGCCCTCTTCCCGCTCGGTGACACCCTCACCACCAAGGACGAGATCCGCGCCGAGGCCGAGCGGCGCGGCCTGGCCGTGGCGAAGAAGCCCGACAGCCACGACATCTGCTTCATCGCCGACGGCGACACCCAGGGCTTTCTCGCGAACCGCCTGGGCAAGGCCGAGGGCGACATCGTCGACGAGGCGACCGGCGAGAAGGTCGGCACCCACGACGGCGCCTTCGGCTTCACCATCGGCCAGCGCAAGGGCCTGCGCATCGGCCACCCCGCTCCCGACGGCAAGCCGCGCTACGTCCTCGACATCTCGCCGGTGAACAACACCGTCACCGTCGGCCCCGTCGAGGCCCTCGACGTCACCGCCCTCACCGCGATCCGCCCCCGCTGGTGCGGCTCCACGGCCGCCGCCCCGGGCACCTACACCGCCCAGCTGCGCGCCCACGGCGGCGAGACCGAGGTCTTCGCCGAGCTGGTCGACGGCGAGCTGCGCGTCTCCTTCACCGAGCCGGTCCGCGGCGTGGCCCCCGGCCAGGCGATCGTCCTCTACGACGGCACCCGCGTGGTCGGCTCCGCGACGATCGCGACGACGACCCGGGCCGCTGCGGCGGCCACCGCCTAGCCGCTCGGCCGCCTAGACGACCGTCAGGACGATCTTGCCGGTGGTGCGGCCCTGCTCGCCGAGCTCGTGGGCCTTCGCGGCCTGCGCCAGCGGCAGCACCGTGTCGACCACCGGCCGGAGCCTGCCCTCCTCCACGAGGGTGGCGATGGCCCTCAGGCCCGCGTGGTCCGTCTCGACGAGGGTCCAGCCGGTGCGGAAGCCCTCCGCTTCGGCCGGCACCTCGTCGGGGCCGTTGAGGGTGATCAGGTGTCCGCCGGGGCGGAGCACCTTCAGGGAGCGCGCGCCGTAGTCGCCGCCGATGGCGTCGATCACCACGTCCACGTCCGCCACCGCGTCCTCGAAGGCCGTCGTCCGGTAGTCGATCAGCTCGTCGGCGCCGAGCGAGCGCAGGAGGTCGTGCTTGGCGGCGCTGGCCGTGCCGATCACGTACGCGCCGAGGGCCTTGGCGATCTGGACGGCGAAGTGTCCGACGCCGCCGGCCGCCGCGTGGACGAGCACCCGCTGCCCCGGCCGGAGCCCGGCGGTGTCCGTCAGCGCCTGCCAGGCGGTGAGCGCGGCCAGCGGGAGCGCCGCCGCCTCGACGTGGCCGAGGGCGTCGGGCTTGCGGGTGAAGTGCCGGGCCGGGGCCGTGACGTACTCGGCGTAGCCGCCCGCCTGGACCGGGAAGCGCGGCATGCCGAAGACCTCGTCGCCCGGCCGGAACATCGTCACGCCCGGGCCGACGGCCTCGACCGTGCCGGACACGTCCCACCCGACGGCCGGGACCGGGCCCCAGGGGATGAGGGCGCCGCTCGCCCGGGTCTTCCAGTCGACGGGGTTCACCCCGGCCGCGTGGACGCGTACCAGGACCTCGCCCATGCCCGGCTCGGGCTTCTCGATCTCGGTCTCGGTCAGTACCTCGGGCCCGCCCCACTGGCTGACGACGATGGCGCGCATGGTGTTTCTCCTCAGGTCGGCGCTGCTGTACGGCTACCAGCCTCGGCCTCGGAGCGAGGGCGTGGTATTGGCCAGACGGCCACCATGTGTCAGGATCTGGCCATGCACCGGATTGCCGTACTCGCCCTCGAAGGCGTCCCCCCGTTCGAGCTCGGAATCCCCTCCCGGGTCTTCGGAAACGCCCGCGACGAGGCCGGGAACCCGCTCTACGAGCTGACGGTCTGCACCGCGGACGGACAGCCCGTGACCAGTGACGCGGGCTTCACGGTCGGCGTCTCGGCGGGCCCCGAAGCCCTCGCCGCGGCCGATACGGTGATCATCACGCCCACGCACGCCATGGACGAGCTCGCCCAGGGCGCGCCCCTGCCGCGGGCGCTGGCGGACGCGCTCGCCGGCATCCGGCCCGGCACCCGGCTCGTCTCCCTCTGCACCGGCTCGTACGTCCTCGCCGCCGCGGGGCTGCTCGACGGCCGGCCGGCCACCACGCACTGGGTGCACGCCCCCGTGTTCCAGCGCGGCTTCCCGCGCGTCCGACTCGACGACGAGGTCCTCTTCGTCGACGACGGCGACATCCTCACCTCGGCGGGCGTGGCCGCCGGGGTCGACCTCTGCCTCTACATGATCCGCCAGGACCACGGCTCGGCCGTCGCCAACCGCGCCGCGCGGCTGTGCGTGGTCCCGCCGTGGCGGGACGGCGGCCAGGCCCAGTACATCGACCGCCCGGTCCCCGAGCCCACGGTCGCCACCACCACCGCCACCCGCGCCTGGGCCCTGGAACGCCTCGCCGAGCCGATCACCCTCGCGGAACTCGCCGCCCACGCCCGGATGAGCCTGCGCACCTTCACCCGCCGCTTCCGCGACGAGGTCGGCATGACCCCCGTGCAGTGGCTCACCATCCAACGCCTCGAAATCGCCCGCCACTTGCTGGAGTCCAGCGACCTGCCGGTCGACCTCGTCGCCCACCGCTCCGGCTTCGGCTCCGCGGGCTCACTGCGCCAGCACATGCGCACCACCCTCGGCGTCTCCCCGATCGCCTACCGCCGCACCTTCCAGCCGCAGCCGCAGCAGCCGCAGAGCCCGGCCCCGGCATGACGCCGGGGGTCATCGCCCCCGAGCCGGTCGCCTGGCAGGATCTGATCAACGGCCCGATCCGCCGGGCCGGTTGAAGGGGGATATCACCATGACCGCGTACGCCATCGGCCACATCCGCCCCGACACGATGAACGAGGACGTCCTCCGCTACATCGAGGAGATCCAGTCCACGATGGACCCCTTCGGCGGCCGCTTCCTCGTCCACGGCCGGGAGGTGGAGGTCAAGGAGGGCCCCTGGCCCGGCACGGTCGTCGTCATCGGCTTCCCGGACATCGACCGGGCCCGCGCCTGGTACGACTCGCCCGCCTACCAGGCCCTCCTCCCCCTGCGCACCGCCCACATCCAGGGTGAGGTCATCCTCGTCGAGGGCGTCCCGCCCTACTACGACGCCAAGCAAACGGCCGCCACCCTCCGCGAGGCCGCGGGGCTCTGACACGGCCGCCCCGGCCGCCGCCCGGCCCCCGTCGAGGGCCCCGGATGTGGGGCGGCCGGGACGGGGGGACCGGGTGGGGTGCGAGCATGGGCGGTATGGCTACTCACCTGATCACCGGTGCCGGGTCCGGCATCGGGGCCGCCGTCGCGGCCCGACTGCACGCACGTGGCGACGACCTCGTCCTCCTCGCCCGGGACGCCGCTCGGGGCAAGCAGCTCGTCGAGCGGTACCCCGGCGCGCGGGCCCTCGTGGGCGACCTCGCCGATCCCGACCGGCTGTCGTGGGCCTTCTCCAAGCAGGCCATCCCCGAGCGCATCGACTCCCTGCTGCACATCGCCGGGATCGTGGACCTCGGACCGGTCGGGGAGCTGCGACCCAAGACCTGGCACCAGCAGCTCAACGTGAACCTGATCGCCCCCGCCGAGGTCACCCGGCTGCTGCTGCCCACCCTGCGGGCCTCGCGCGCGACCGTCGTCTTCGTGAACTCCGGCGCCGGCCTCACCGCCCACGCCGACTGGAGCGCCTACGCCGCCTCCAAGCACGGGCTGAAGGCCCTCGCCGACTCGCTGCGCGCGGAGGAGAAGGGGAACGGGATCAGGGTCACCTCCGTGTACCCCGGGCGCACCGCCAGCCCCATGCAGGCGAAGGTGCACTCGCAGGAGGGCAAGGACTACGACCCCGCCGACTGGATCGACCCCGAGTCCGTCGCGACCACGATCGTCATGGCCGTCGACCTGCCCCGCGACGCCGAGGTCAACGACCTGAGCGTCAGGCCCGGCCGATGACCGCGAGCGCCACCGGCGTCGGATCACTCCCCGGCGGCGACGCCCGCGAGGCCGCCAAGACCGTCACCGGCTCCTTCGAGGAGTTCCCGTACCTCGCCGAGCTGCCCGCCCGCGGGCCCGGCGCGGACATGGTCGGCCGCTCCCTCGGGCTGCTCGTCGACATGTACGCGCACGTCGAGCCCAGCGGATGGCGCGTGAGCGACCGGCCCGGGCGGGACAGCCGACGCGCCCGCTCCTGGCTCGGCGAGGACCTCGACGCCCTGGAGGAGTTCACCCAGGGGTACGAGGGGAAGCTGAAGGTCCAGGCCGTCGGGCCCTGGACCCTGGCCGCCGCCCTCGAACTGCACGGCGGCGAGGCCATGCTCCAGGACGCGGGCGCCTGCCGCGACCTGGCCGGATCGCTCGCCGAGGGGCTGCGCGGGCACCTGGCCGACGTGCGCAAGCGCATCCCCGGCGCCGAGATCGTCCTCCAGTTCGACGAGCCCTCGCTGACCGCGGTGCTGCTCGGGCGGGTGCGGTCCGCGAGCGGCTACCGGACGTACCGGGCCGTCGACCGGCAGGTCGTCGAAGGGACGCTGCGGGAGCTGTTCGCCGTCCACGAGGGGGACGTGATCGTGCACTCCTGCGCGCCCGAGGTCCCCTTCGGCCTGCTGCGGCGAGCCGGCGCCGCGGGCGTGTCGTTCGATTTCTCCCTGCTCACCGAGCGCGAGGATGACGCCATCGGGGAGGCCGTCGAAAGCGGTACGAAACTCTTCGCCGGAGTGGTGCCGGGGACCGACGGCCCGTTGTCAGACCCTGCCGGTAGCGTCATGGGTGTCAGGAAGCTTTGGCGCAGGCTGGGGCTGGCCCCGGGGACTCTGGCGGAGTCCGTGGTGGTCACTCCGTCGTGCGGTCTGGCGGGCGCTTCACCCGCCTACGCCCGCGCGGTGCAGGCGCATTGCGTCAGGGCGGCGAGGTCGCTCGCCGACAACCCTGAGTGACGGTCGAGACGGGCCACGGGAGGACACGGCATGGCAGCCGAACAGAAGGACACGGCAGTACCGACGGCGGTGCGTGAGCAGCACCAGCTGCTGGCCGAGCAGGTCGAGGAGCACCGCTTCCGGTACTACGTGAACGACCAGCCGGTCGTCAGCGATGCCGAGTTCGACAAGCTGCTGCGCTCGCTGGAGGCGCTGGAGGAGGAGTATCCGGAGCTGCGCACGCCCGACTCGCCCACCCAGAAGGTGGCCGGGGCGTACGAGACGGACTTCGCCTCCGTGGAGCACCGCGAGCGGATGCTCTCCCTCGACAACGCCTTCGACGACGAGGAACTGGCGGCCTGGGCCGAGCGGGTGGCCCGGGACACCGGCACCGCCGACCACCACTTCCTCTGCGAGCTGAAGGTGGACGGCCTCGCCGTCAACCTCACCTACGAGAACGGCCGCCTCACCCGCGCCGCCACCCGCGGCGACGGCCGCACCGGCGAGGACATCACGCCCAACGTCCGCACCATCGCCGAGATCCCGGACCGCCTGCGGGGCGACCGGGTCCCGGCCCTCGTCGAGATCCGCGGCGAGGTCTACTTCCCGATGGAGAAGTTCGAGGAGCTCAACGCCCGGCTCGTCGAGGCCGAGGGCAAGCCCTTCGCCAACCCGCGCAACGCGGCCGCCGGTTCACTGCGCCAGAAGGACCCGAAGGTCACCGCCACCCGGCCGCTGCACATGGTGGTGCACGGCATCGGCGCCCGCGAGGGCTTCGAGATCGAGCGCCAGTCGCAGGCGTACGAGCTCCTGCGCGAGTGGGGTCTGCCCACGGCCCAGCACAACAAGGTGGTCTCCTCGCTCGCCGAGGTGCGCGAGTTCATCTCCTTCTTCGGAGAGAACCGGCACTCCGTGGAGCACGAGATCGACGGCGTGGTCGTCAAGCTCGACGAGATCGCCCTCCAGGGCCGCCTCGGCTCCACCGCCCGAGCCCCGCGCTGGGCCATCGCCTGGAAGTACGCCCCCGAAGAGGTCAACACCAAGCTGATCGACATCAAGGTCGGCGTCGGCCGCACCGGGCGCGTGACCCCGTACGCGCAGGTCGAGCCGGTGACGGTGGCCGGCTCGGAGGTCGAGTTCGCGACCCTGCACAACCAGGAGGTCGTCAAGGCCAAGGGCGTGCTCATCGGGGACACCGTCGTGCTGCGCAAGGCGGGCGACGTCATCCCCGAGATCCTCGGCCCGGTGGTGGACCTGCGGGACGGCAGCGAGCGGGAGTTCGTGATGCCGGCCGTCTGCCCCGAGTGCGGTACGGAGCTGCGGCCGATGAAGGAGGGGGACATCGACGTCCGGTGTCCCAACGGGCAGACCTGCCCGGCCCAGCTGCGCGAGCGCCTCTTCTACCTGGGTGGTCGGCAGAGCCTGGACATCGAGAACTTCGGCATGGTGGCGGCGGCCGCGCTGACCAGCCCGCTGGAACCGGCCCAGCCTCCGCTCCTCGACGAGGGCGACCTCTTCGACCTCACCATCGAGCAGCTGCTGCCCATCAAGGCGTACGTCCTCGACCCGGACAGCGGGCTGCCCAAGCGGGACCCGAAGACCGGCGAGGAGAAGATCGTCACGGTCTTCGCCAACCAGAAGGGCGAGCCGAAGAAGAACGCGCTGGCGATGCTGGAGAACATCGCGGCCGCCAAGGAGCGCCCGCTCGCCCGCATCATCAACGGCCTGTCGATCCGTCATGTCGGCCCGGTCGCCGCGGAGGCGCTCGCCCGCGAGTTCCGGTCGATCGAGCGCATCGAGCAGGCCACCGAGGAGGAGCTGACCGCCACCGACGGCGTGGGCGCCATCATCGCGGCGTCCCTCAAGGAGTGGTTCGCCGTCGACTGGCACCAGGAGATCCTGCGCAAGTGGCGTGCGGCCGGAGTCCGGATGGAGGAGGAAGGTTCCGCCGAGGAGGAGGGGCCGCGCCCGCTGGAGGGGCTGACCGTCGTCGTCACCGGCACTTTGCAGAGCCACACGCGGGACGGCGCGAAGGAGGCCCTGCAGAGCCGCGGGGCCAAGGTCACCGGCTCCGTGTCGAAGAAGACCTCGTTCGTCGTGGTCGGCGACAACCCGGGCTCGAAGTACGACAAGGCCGTGCAGTTGAAGCTCTCCATCCTCGACGACGCCGGTTTCGAGGTACTGCTGGAGCAGGGCCCGGACGCGGCGCGGGAAGTCGCGCTCCCGGTGGACGGCGAGGGCGAAGGGCAGTAGGACATCAGTAGGCAATCGCCTCGGGGGAGTAGCGAAGGCGAACGGATGCGTGGCGTGCGGCCGTACGGGCGGGCGCACGCCAGGCGCGTCCACCGGTGGTAAACGGCCGGTACAAGGCTGGTCGCAGGGCGGTGACCTGTCGGATCATCGGATGGGTGACCGGGGGGTCCTGGTCCAAACTCACCCGTTCGGCGGATACCGTACTGATGAGGATGGCTGGGTCGCATTCGGGCAACCACCGCCGACCGCTGCCCCTGGGAGCCTCCCGCGTCCTACTGTTGAGGGGTGCGCCTGTCGTGCACGGCTGCCGGACGCGATTCCAGCCGTGATGGCATGACGTCAGGGCCATTGCGTGACATCGGCATCGCCGGCTGTGAGAGGGACGGGCATGAAACCCACCGAAAGCGCCGACCCGTCACCTGAATTCGGCGGGGAACTCCCGTCCATGCGGGCGGGCCGGCTCGGTGTCCTGGGGTCCAGGACACCGGAGACCCGACCGCTCGACCTCGGTGACGGCGGACCCGGGCGCCGGGGCGTGCTCGCGCTCGCCCTCGTGGGCCTCTCCGTCGTGGTGCTCGCGGCCGGTGTGGTGTCCGCGCTGACCGGCCGTCATGCCCTGTTCCCCGGCGGTTCGGTGGGCTGGGCGCTGGCCCTGCTCACCGGCATCATCGTCGGCCATCTCGTCGCGCTGGGCCGCGACCGCTGGTGGGGCGGCACCGGATCGGGCGCCGCCCTCACCCTCGGCGTGCTCATCCTCTACGGGTGGGTGCCCGCCGGGCTCGTCTCCCTGGCGGTGGTCTCCCTGGTCGGGGCCGCGCGCCGGCACCGCTGGCGGCAGGGGCTGCTGCACGGCTCCGTGGACGTCCTCGGCATCGGCGCGGGGGCCCTCGTACTGGCCGCCTTCGGCGAGGCGCCGTCCGTCGAGACCCCCTGGAAGCCCACCACCTGGGGCCTGGACGCGGTCCCCGAGGTCATCCTCGTCGCCGTCGCCTACCTGCTCGTCACCCGCGTCCTGCTGTGGCTCGCGCTGGCCCCGCGCGGCGGCGGCCTGCCCACCGCCGCCCGTACGGCCCTGGTCCGCCAGGCCCTGGTGGCCGTGGCGCTGCTCGGCATCGCCCCGCTCATCTGCGCCGTCGCGGTCACCCAGCCGGTGCTGCTGCCGCTGTTCGCCGTACCGCTGATCGCGCTGGACTCCACCCTGTGGATCGCCCGGGCGCGCGCCGAGGAACAGCTGCGGGACCCGCTGACCGGGCTGCCGAACCGGCAGTGGCTGCTGGAGCGGGCCTGGTCCGCCCTGGACGAGGCTGAACGTTTGGGCACCCGGGCAGCTCTTGTGTTGATCGACCTGGACCGCTTCCGCGCGGTCAACGACACGCTGGGCCACCTGGCGGGCGACCGCCTCCTCCTCCAGATCGCCGAGCGGCTGCGCCAGGCCCTGCCCGAGGACGCCGAGGCGGCCCGGCTCGGCGGCGACGAGTTCGCCGTCCTGCTCCCGACGACCGACTCCACCACCAGCGCCCAGCGGATCGCCCGGCACCTGGTCGCCGAGCTCAGCTCGCCGCTGGACCTGGACGGCCTCACGCTCGTCCTGGAGGCCAGCGCCGGCCTCGCCGTCTTCCCCGACCACGCGCTGGACGCGGAGGGGCTGCTGCGCCGGGCCGACGTCGCGATGTACCAGGCGAAGCGGGACCGCACGGGGGTCGAGGTCTACGAATCCAAGCGGGACAGCAACACGCCCGACCGGCTCGGCCTCCTCGGCGACCTCCGCCGGGCCCTCGACGCGGGCGAGGTGGAACTCCACTACCAGCCGAAGGTCCGCTTCGACGGGCAGGTGGCGGGGCTGGAGGCCCTGGTCCGCTGGGTGCACCCGGAGCGCGGCCGGGTCCCGCCGGACGAGTTCATCGCCATCGCGGAAACCTCCGGCCTGATGCCGCACCTCACGGAGTACGTCCTGGAGACGGCCCTCGCCCAGGTCGCCCGCTGGCGCGCCCAGGGCCTGAAGGTGCCGGTCGCCGTCAACGTCTCGCCGCGCGACGTCCACACCCCGGGCTTCGCGGGCGCGGTGGCCGCCAGGCTGGCCCGGCACGGGGTTCCGGCGAGCGGGCTCCAGCTGGAGATAACGGAACACGTGCTGCTGGAGGACCCGCAGCGGGCGGCCGACACCATGGCCGGCCTGACGGGCCACGGCGTGAAGATGTCGCTGGACGACTTCGGTACGGGGTACTCCTCGCTGGTGCACCTGCGCCGCCTGCCGGTCAGCGAGCTGAAGATCGACCGGTCGTTCGTGGGCCGGCTCGCCGTCGACACCCAGGACGCGGAGATCGTCCGCTGCACGGTGGACCTGGCCCACTCCCTGGGCCTGCTGGTGGTGGCGGAGGGCGTGGAGGACGACGAGACCTGGGAACGCCTCCGGGACCTGGGCTGCGACGCGGTCCAGGGCTGGCTGGTCGCGGCCGCGATGCCGCCGCAGGAGGCGACGGCCTGGCTGCTGGCCCGCGGCGAACGGGGTTGGCGCCGCCCGGCGGACATCTCGGCGGAGCTCGCAGCCGCCGAAGCCGACGCCGTCTGACTCCGTCGGTGCGCGGGCCCGGCTGAATGGTGCCGCGCCGTAATTGCCGGCCCTGGCCAGAACGTGAGCGCCGCACCAAGCGGACGGCAGGGGCCCAATCCAGCCCCGCCGGCGTTTGAGGCGCGGGTCCGGGCGGAGCCCGGGAAGCCCCGCGCAGCGGTCCCGCGCCCGGCCCCCGGACCGGCATCCGCGCAGCGGCCCCCGCTAACCGTTTAGCGGGTCAGGGGGCGGGCCCCATAGGATTGGGCCCGAAACCTACACACTCACCACCCCCAGAGGATCGCTGCATGCCTGGCATCACGCGCGAGGAGGTCGCCCACCTCGCTCGGCTGGCACGTCTGGAACTCAAGGCCGAAGAGCTGGACCACTTCGCCGGACAGCTCGACGACATCATCGGCGCGGTCGCCCGCGTATCCGAGGTCGCCGACCAAGACGTACCGCCGACCTCCCACCCGCTGCCCCTGACGAACGTCATGCGCGCGGACGAGGTCCGTCCTTCGCTCACCCCCGAGCAGGCGCTCTCCGGCGCTCCCGCCCAGGAGCAGCAGCGTTTCAAGGTGCCGCAGATCCTGGGGGAGGACTAACAACCATGGCTGACACCCACATCATCAAGCTCACGGCCGCCGAGACCGCCGAGAAGATCGCCTCCGGCGAGCTCACGGCCGTCCAGGTCACCGAGGCCCACCTGGCCCGCATCGACGCGACCGACGAGAAGGTCCACGCCTTCCTGCACGTCGACCGCGAGGGCGCCCTCGCCCAGGCCGCGGCCGTCGACGCCAAGCGCGAGCGCGGCGAGAAGCTCGGCCCGCTGGCCGGCGTGCCGCTCGCCCTCAAGGACATCTTCACCACCGTCGGGGTTCCGACCACCGTCGGTTCGAAGATCCTCGAAGGCTGGATCCCGCCGTACGACGCCACCCTGACGCGCAAGCTCAAGGAAGCCGACGTCGTCATCCTCGGCAAGACCAACATGGACGAGTTCGCCATGGGGTCTTCGACGGAGAACAGCGCCTACGGCCCCACCGGCAACCCCTGGGACCTCACCCGGATCCCCGGCGGTTCCGGCGGCGGCTCCGCGGCCGCGCTGGCCGCCTTCCAGGCGCCCCTCGCCATCGGCACGGACACCGGAGGCTCCATCCGCCAGCCCGCCGCCGTCACCGGCACCGTCGGCGTCAAGCCCACCTACGGCGGCGTCTCCCGCTACGGCATGGTCGCCTTCTCCTCCTCCCTCGACCAGGGCGGCCCGTGCGCCCGTACGGTCCTGGACGCGGCCCTCCTCCACGAGGTCATCGCCGGCCACGACCCGCTGGACTCCACCTCCATCGACGCCCCGGTCCCGCCGGTCGTCGAGGCCGCCCGCAACGGCTCCGTCGCCGGCATGCGCGTCGGCGTCGTCAAGCAGTTCCGCGGCGAGGGCTACCAGGCCGGCGTCGTGC
This sequence comes from Streptomyces sp. NPDC048337, assembly GCF_043201175.1. Classification (NCBI taxonomy): domain Bacteria; kingdom Bacillati; phylum Actinomycetota; class Actinomycetes; order Kitasatosporales; family Streptomycetaceae; genus Streptomyces; species Streptomyces sp. NPDC048337. The sequence continues at coordinate 55,250 of NZ_JBICYR010000016.1, read as the reverse complement.
AGCGCTTCGACGAGTCCGTCGAGCTGCTCAAGGAGCTCGGTGCCGAGATCGTCGAGCTGGACTGCCCGTCCTTCGACCTCGCGATGGCCGCCTACTACCTGATCGCGCCGTCCGAGTGCTCCTCGAACCTGGCCCGCTTCGACGCCATGCGCTACGGCCTGCGCGTCGGCGACGACGGCACCAAGTCCGCCGAGGACGTCACCGCCCTGACCCGCGAAGCCGGCTTCGGCGACGAGGTCAAGCGCCGCATCATCCTCGGCACGTACGCGCTCAGCTCCGGCTACTACGACGCGTACTACGGCTCCGCCCAGAAGGTCCGCACGCTCATCTCGCAGGACTTCGAGAAGTCCTTCGAGCAGGTCGACGTGATCGTCTCCCCGACGACCCCGACCACCGCCTTCCCCATCGGCGAGCGCACCGACGACCCCCTCGCCATGTACCTCGCGGACCTGTGCACCATCCCGACCAACCTGGCCGGGAACTCCGCCATGTCGCTCCCGTGCGGCCTGGCGCCCGAGGACGGCCTGCCGGTCGGCCTGCAGATCATTGCCCCGGCGATGAAGGACGACCGCCTGTACAAGGTCGGCGCGGCCGTCGAGGCCGCCTTCGTCGCGCGCTGGGGACACCCGCTGCTCGAGGAGGCTCCGTCGCTGTGAGTTCCAGTGCACTGTCCAAGGCCAAGGGCTTCAAGAAGTCCAAGTCCGGTACCTACCTGTCGATCGGCACCACCGCCTTCGGCGCCATCAGCGTGATCAAGCAGGCCAAGAAGGCCCGCAGCGAGCACGACACGCTGAAGCTGGTCGACGCCGTCGTGTCCGCCGCCGCCATCGTCACCGGCCTCGCGATCCTGTACCGCGAGCTGAAGCGCCTGGGCGACGACGACGTCCTGCTGGGCTGAGAGGGAAAAGTTTCACCGTGAGCACCTACACCGAACTGATGTCGTACGAGGACGCTCTCGCCTCGTACGACCCCGTCATGGGCCTTGAGGTCCATGTCGAGCTCGGCACCAAGACCAAGATGTTCTGCGGCTGTTCCACCGAGCTGGGCGCCGAGCCCAACTCGCAGACCTGCCCGACCTGCCTCGGTCTGCCCGGCTCCCTGCCGGTCGTCAACGCGATCGGCGTCGAGTCCGCCGTCAAGATCGGCCTCGCGCTGAACTGCGAGATCGCCGAGTGGTGCCGCTTCGCCCGGAAGAACTACTTCTATCCGGACATGCCGAAGAACTTCCAGACCTCCCAGTACGACGAGCCGATCGCCTTCAACGGCTTCCTCGACGTCCAGCTGGAGGACGGCGAGGTCTTCCGCGTGGAGATCGAGCGCGCCCACATGGAGGAGGACACCGGCAAGTCGCTGCACGTCGGCGGCGCCACCGGCCGTATCCACGGCGCGTCCCACTCCCTGCTGGACTACAACCGCGCCGGCATCCCTCTCATCGAGATCGTCACCAAGCCGATCGAGGGCGCGGGCGAGCGCGCCCCCGAGGTCGCCAAGGCGTACGTGGCCGAGCTGCGCGAGGTCATCAAGGCGCTCGGCGTCTCCGAGGCCCGCATGGACAAGGGCCAGATGCGCTGCGACGTGAACCTGTCGCTGCGCCCGAACGGTACGAAGGAATTCGGCACCCGCTCGGAGACGAAGAACGTCAACTCGCTGCGCTCCGTCGAGCGCGCGGCCCGCTTCGAGATCCAGCGCCACGCGGCGGTGCTCTCGTCGGGCGGCTCGATCGTGCAGGAGACCCGGCACTTCCACGAGGAGGACGGCTCCACCACGGCCGGCCGCATCAAGGACAACGCCGAGGACTACCGGTACTTCCCGGAGCCCGACCTGGTCCCCGTGGCCCCGGCCCGCGACTGGGTCGAGGAGCTGCGCGCCGGCCTCCCCGAGATGCCGCGCGTGCGCCGCAACCGGCTCCGCGAGGAGTGGGGCGTGGGCGAGCACGACATGCAGTCGATCCTCAACGCGGGCGCGGTGGACTCCATCGTCGCCACGATCGAGGCGGGTGCCGACTCGACCGCCGCCCGCAAGTGGTGGATGGGTGAGCTGGCCCGCAACGCCAACGAGCAGGGCGTCTCCGTCGACGAGCTGCCGATCACCCCGGCCCAGGTGGCCCGGGTGGCTGCCCTGGTCGCGGACGGTTCGCTCAACGACAAGCTGGCCCGCAAGGTCCTCGAAGGCGTCCTCGCCGGCGAGGGCACCCCGGACGAGGTCGTCGAGAAGCGCGGCCTGAAGGTCGTCTCGGACGAGGGCGCGCTCGGCGCGGCCGTGGACGAGGCCATCGCCGGCAACGCGGCCATCGCCGACAAGATCCGCGGCGGCAAGATCGCCGCCGTCGGCGCGCTGGTCGGCGCGGTCATGAAGACCACGCGCGGCCAGGCCGACGCGGCGCGCGTCAAGGAGCTCATCCTGGAGAAGCTCGGCGTCTCCGAGTAACCGCGCGCACGCACACGCCAGATGGCCCCGCCCCGGATATCCGGGGCGGGGCCATCTGGCGTCCCCGTTAAGGTGCGGACATGACAGGAAGCCGTGAGGAAGAGCCGGCCGGGCCCCGTTTCACGTGGGGCTACTTTCCGGGCCGCCGCAGGAACCTGCCCCCTGCCCTGGTCATCGGCCTTCTCACTTTCGCGGGAGCGGCGATGTGGTACTTCCACGCGAGCGAGTCCTGGAGCGAGGGGGAGGTGCGCGACGCCGTGGAAAGAGCCGTCCACACGCTGGACGGCACAGCGCACCGGCCCGCCACCTATCCGCGGTACGGAGAGCTGATCGACCAGGCGATCAAGGCGTCCGGCGTGGGGCCGCGCGGCGGTCTGCGCATCGAGAAGCGGTCCGTGGGGGAGACGGACGCGGACCATTTCGAGCTCACCCCGGGCCCAGGTGGCGCCGCTTACTGCATGACCATCCGGCCCAAGGAACGGATCGGGCCGTGGGAGGAGGGAACGGACCTGCTGTCGGTGACGGCGGAGGCGGGGAGCTGCCGATGAGTGCTGCTCCCGAGAGGCCGCCGTATCCCAGGGCGCGAGGTGGGCCCGGCAGACTGGGCGGTGGGGGGTCGCGCGCGGTGGGCGCGGGGCCGATGAGGTACACGGAGCATGCGCGTGGAGATCGGGGCGATGGTCATCGCCGTCGTGGGTGTGGCGGGGACGCTCGGCGGGGCGCTGATGACGCAGCGGGGCGCGGAGCGGACCAAGCGGCGGGAGATAGAACTCGTGCGCGCGCACGAGGAGGTACGGGAGAACCTGGCCCTGCGGCGCGACTGCTACACGGCCCTCAACCGCGACTCCCGGCAGTTCACCACCGCCCTCAACCGGCACCTGCACGCCCTGCGGGAGCGCGGCGTCGAGGACACGGACCGGGAGGAGCTCGACGCGGCGAAGGCCGCGCACCGGGACACGTACTCCGAGGCGCAGATGATCGCCCCCGACGGGGTGCTCGACGCGGCGACCGCCGCCAACCACGCCCTGAACCTGGTCTACGGGCAGGTCAAACGCCTGGAGCGGGACGACCCCGAGGCGGGTGAGACGATGGAGACGGTCTCCCGGGCCCAGCAGGAGATCTGGGACCTGCTGCGGGAGATGCGCGCGGCCATGCGCGCGGACCTCGGGGTGTCGTCCGACTAGCGGGTGGCGCTGCCGACGAAGGCCGCCCAGGTGGTGGGGGCGACCGTCAGGACGGGGCCGTCGGTCACCTTGGAGTCGCGGACGTGGACGGCGGCGGGGTGGGTGGCCACCTCGACGCACTCGCCGCCTTGGCTGCCGCTGTAGCTCGACTTCCGCCAGTTGTAGGCGACTTCGAGGCAGGCACCGCCCGCATCGCCGCTGTAGCTCGACTTGAACCAGGCCAGTTGGTGTGTCATGACTCTCCTAGCAGGTCGTCCAGCAGGCGCTTGCTGTCCTCGATCGACAGCGCCTGCGAACGCAGCATCCCATATTTGAGATGGAGGAGATGGACCTCGTCGGGGTCGTCCTGGAGGAAGCTGACGTGCTGGCCCTCCAGGTAGGCGAGTTGGTCGTGGTCGGGGGTCTCCAGCAGGATCATGGGGCCGTTGAGGCCCGCGTGGGTCTCGCGGTCGGTCCGGATGATCTGGATTCCCACGAACGGGAGTTCTGCCATCTCTCGCAGATGGCGCAGCTGTCCGCGGAGGACGTCCATGCCGCCGATGGGGCGCTCCAGTAGATGCTGCTCGATGATGAAGTGCATCACCGGCGGCTGGGGCTTGCGCTGGAAAAGGCTCTGGCGAGCCAGGCGATCCTCGGTCTGCTGGGTGATCTGGTCGGCGGGTAGCGGTGGGTAGAAGTTGGAGAAGACCGCTGCCGCGTACTCAGGGGTCTGGAGCAGGCCGGGGATGGCAGTGTTCTCGTACCAGAGCAGGCTGAGCGCCTCCTCCTCGTGCTCCATGTAGTCGCGGGCGAACGCCGGATACCGCTCGCGGCGGGGGATCGCCTCCGCCGCCTCGCGCAGCGCTCCCTTCGCGTCGAGGTGGTTTTCGAGGACCACGGCCATCTTCACGGACAAGGGCCGGCGGCCCTGTTCCGCCGAGGCGATGGACTCGACGTCGCAGTGGGCCAGTTCGGCCAGTTGCTCCTGGGTGAGCAGGGCGCGCCTGCGCTGATGGGCCAGCAGGACGCCGACGATCTTCCAAGAGCCGTTGCGCTGGGGCCTGTTGCGTTGGGGCATGCCGGACACTTTCCCCTCTTGTGGCGTCCCTGACTCGCGAACCGCACGTACACCACCCGTACAGAATCCTTGTACGGGTTATTTCTGTAGCGATCGTTAGGGAATCTGTGTATCGTTCAATACGTAACGACCACTACGGAAATGCCGAAGGGGACTTCCATGTCCGTCATCACGACCACCCCCTACGCCCGCACCGTCCGCAAGGAGAGCGGCGGCCCCGGACTGCTGCTGGCCCACGGGGGAGGCGGCGCCATCGAGAGCAACTACGGGGCGATCCTCGACGAACTCGCCGCCGGGCACAGCGTCGTCGGCGTCGACTACCCCGGGACAGGGGGCACGCCGAAGTCCGAAGAGCCGCTGGAGCTCGACGAGCTGGCCGACCAGCTGGTGGCCGCCGCCGATGCCGAGGGGCTGGAGACGTTCGCCGTGCTCGGGTACTCCCTCGGGGGGAACGTCGCGCTGCGGATCGCCGCCCGGTACCCCGAGCGGGTGACCGCGCTCGTGCTCACCGCCACCTTCGTCCGCGCCGGGAACCGGCTGAAGCTGGTCGGCGACCTGTGGTCGGGGCTGGCGGCGCGTGGGGAGAACGAGCTCCTCGCCCGGCTGCTCGTGCCGCTGGCGGTGAACCCGGCGGTGCTGGAAGGGCTGACCCCCGAGCAGGCCGAGGAGGTGGTGCGGGCTACCGCCGCTTCGATTCCGCCGGGCGCGGGGGACCACGTCGACCTGATCAAGGGGGCCGACCTGCGCGCGGAGGCCGCGGGGGTCTCCGTACCGGCCCTCGTCATCGCGACCACCGAGGACCTCCTCGTGCCGCTCGTCCTCCAGCGGGAACTGGCGGACGCGCTGCCGGGCGCACGGCTCGCGGAACTGCCCACCGGGCACCTCCCGTTCGCCGAGCGCCCGGCCGAATGGGCCGCGCTGGTCACCGGTTTTCTGGCTGAGGCGCCGGTGCGCTGAGGAAGCAGAGGCGGGCCTTCTTGGCCGGGAGGTAGACCTCGGGCAGGTCGATCTCCGGGAGTTCGATCTCCGGCCCCACCGCGAAACCGGTCCGCTCCAGGCGGGCGATGGCCTTGTCGTTGCGGGCGTCCGGCTCGGCGACGATGCGCCGGGTGGCGGGGTCGGAGAAGAGGAAGGCGAGGAAGGCCGTCATCAGCCCCGCGCTGAAACCGCGTTCGGGGGCCCCCTCGCCCGGACTGATCAGCAGGTGCACGCCCGTGTCCCCGGGCTGGACCTCGTAGCACTCGCTGACCCGGTCCTCGGCGCAGTCGTACGTCTGGAACAGCGCGACCGGCACCCCCTCGCGGGCCACGATGAACGCGTGGTGCGTGGTGCGGCGGTCGACGTCCTCGTAGATCTCCCGGACCAGCTCGCGGCTGGCCTCGCCCATGCCCCAGAAGCGGGCCCGCTCCTGCGTGACCCAGCCGTGGATCAGCGCGGAGTCGGCGGCCGGGTCGACGGGGGTGATGGTGACCGTGCCGAAGCCCTCGACGAGGTGCGTGTACACGGGCTGTCGGGTCGAGCTCATATCGATTCCTTGGTGAGGCGGGCCCAGTCGGTGACGACGGGGACGAGTTCGCAGCGCGCCCACAGGGGGAGCTGGTCGCGGTGGTGGGGGGTGCCGGTGACGCCGTCCGCGCCCAGCGGGACCGCCCACAGGCTGTCCTCGCGGCGGGCGAGGTCCCACACGTAACGGGCCGCCGATGCGCGGGCGGTGAGGTCGGTGAAACCGGGGACGGAGGAGGTGGCGTTCACGCAGTCGTGGTCGCCGCCGAGGCCGGGCCACTCGGCCTGCGGGTCGGGGAGCGCCGACCAGGGGGCGAGCCGGTGGACCTCCGCCCAAGGGGTGTCGGGGGCGCCGGCCGCGGCCGTCTCCTCCAGGGCGGCGCGGACGTGGGCCGTCCGGTCGAGGGCGGGGAGGAGGGTCGTGCCGAGCAGGCCTTCGAGGGCGTAGCCGATCCGCGGGACCAGGTACAGCCAGGGGTGGAACACCTCCGGGCCGGTGGGGGCGCCGGCCAGGTCCGCGAAGACGGGGTCGGCGGCGAAACGGCGTACGGTCGCGGTCCGGAAGGCCGCGAACACGGTGGCGTCGGCGCTGTCGGCCGCCATGTGCCGGTCCCAGGCCAGCAGTCGGGCGCGCAACGCCTCCGCCGCCGGGGTCAGGCCCTCGAAGGCGGGCAGCAGGGCGAGGAGCGGCTCGGCGGAGGCCAGGTGCGTGTCCGCGTGTACGTCGGCCATCGCCTTCGGGGACCAGTCCGCGGAGCCGCTGAGCAGCTCGCGGATGCGGTTGGCGCGGTGCGGGGGCGCGAACTCCACGCCGAGCGGCGAGGCGATCCCGCGCGCGTTCGCCATGACGGCGAAGCCCTGCACCGGCTCGGCGGGGGTCTCGGCCCAGCCGCCCTGCCAGACGTGGCGGGGGTCCCAAGCGGGCACGGGGCGCAGCCGGTTGGCGCCGTCGCGCAGCGGTACGGCGCCCGCGACGCGGTGCAGCAGGCCGCCCGCGGAGTCGGCGGCGTGGACGACGTTGACGGGCTCGGCCCAGCCGTCGAGCGCGCGGTCGATGTCGGCGACGGTACGGGCGCGCAGGAGCGCGGGGAGGACGGCGAAACCGAGGTCCTCGCGGACGCGGGGCGGGTAACGGAGGGAGAGACTCTGCCCGGCGCCGGAGACTTCGTCCGGGTGGACGATCACCGGGCCGCGGGCGGTCTCCAGGACCTCGACCTCGACGTCCTCGCCGCCGGCCACGGCGATCGTCTCCGTGTGCCGGTGGACGGGCTCCCAGGCGCCCTCCGGGCCGAGGGCCTCCACGCCCGTACCGTCGGCCGTGGGCCGGAGCCGCTCGGCGTACAGGTCCTGGTAGTCGGCCATCGCGTTGGTGATGGCCCAGGCGGCGCTGCCGGTGTGCCCGAAGTGGCCGAGGCCGGGGACGCCGGGGACGGCCAGGCCGAGGACGTCGTAGTCCGGGCAGGAGAGACGTATCTGCTGGTAGACGCCCGGGTCCTCGATGAACCGGTGCGGGTCGCCCGCGATGATCGCGCAGCCGCTGGTGGTGCGGTCGCCCGGCACCAGCCAGCCGTTGCTGCCCGCGGTGCCGGGGCCGTCGGTGGCGAAGAGCGTCACGGCGTCGTCGCCGAGGGCGCGGGACACGCGCTCGCGCCACAGCTTGGTGGCGAAACCGGCGAACAGCACGTGCGTGGCGGTCCAGATCGAGAGCGGAACCCACGGATCCCAGGGGGTGGGGGTCAGCCCGGTGCGAGCGAAGCGCTCGTCGCGCGCGGCGCCGGCGGCCAGCCCGTCGTTGACCCCGTCGACGTACGCGCCGACCCAGGCGGCCGTCCGCGCGTCGAGGGCCTCGTGGCAGCGGCGGGCGGTGTCGTCGAGCCGGCACTGGCGGGCGAACCGGTCCCAGGCCACGGAGTCCGCCCCGAGGAAGGCCGCGCTGGAGCCCTGGGCGCGGTGCCGTTCGACCTCCAGCTGCCAGGCGCGGTCGAAGGCGGTGACGCGGCCCTGGGCGTAGGCGAGGGTGAGCTCGTCGGAGGCGCGCAGGTGGGGGATGCCCCAGGGATCGCGGAAGACCTCGTAGGTCGCGCGGGCACTGCTCTCGTTGGTCACGCTGCTCACACTCTTCCCCAAGCGGCATTAGGTTAGGCTGGCCTAACTATAGGGGAGGTGTGGTCACCCGGATCGGCCCCGGCCCCGGCACCCCGGCACCTGAGGTGCCTCAGGCGCCGGTGACCCCGTCGATCGCCTCGCGGAGGAAGTCGGCGTGGCCGTTGTGGCGGGCGTACTCGTGTATGAGGTGGAGCATCAGCATCCGCAGCGAGGCCTCCTTCTCCCAGCGCGGCACGAACGCCGTCACGTCGAGGGACTCGGCGCCGGCCTCGATGCTCCGGGAGTGGGCCAGCTCCGCCTCCCACGCGCCGAACGCCTCGGCGCGGTCGGAGCCGGAGGCGTCGTAGGCGGCCTGGAAGTCGTGGCTGTCCGACCACAGGTGCGGGAGCTCCTCGCCGTTCAGGACCCGGCGGAACCAGTGCCGCTCGACCTCGGCCATGTGCCGGACCAGCCCCAGCAGGGACAGGGTGGACGGGGGCATCGAGGCGCGGCGCAGCTCCTCGTCGGTGAGGCCCTCGCACTTCCAGGCGAGGGTGGCCCGGTGGTAGTCGAGGTAGGCGCGGAGGGTCTCGCGCTCGTCGCCGGTCAGGGGCGGGGAGATGCGTTCGATGCGGTCCATGCGGACGATCCTGCCCGCCGGCCCCACGCCGGGGAAGGCCTGTGGCTCCGGCGCGCGCGCCTACTCGGCCGTCCATACGTACGGAACCGTCACGCCCAGCACCCCGAAGCCCAGCCGTTCCAGGATCGGGCGGCTGTCCGCCGACGCGTCCACCTGGAGGTACGGGATGCCGCGTTCCGCCGCGATCCGGGCCCGGTGGGCGACCAGCAGCCGGTAGATGCCCCGGCCCCGCCACCGCGGATCCGTGCCGCCGCCCCACAGGCCCGCGAACGAGGCCCCCGGCCGCATCTCCATCCGCGCCGCGCTCACCGGGGTGTCGCCCGCCATCGCCACGACCGCCGCGATGGACTCCGGCTCCTCCCGCAGCAGGTCCACCATCAGCGCGCGGATCCGCGGCCGCTCGGTTCCGAACGCCCGCGCGTGGACGTCCATCATCAGGTCCACCCCGGCCTCGTCCGTCACCACCCGCAGGGTGATCCCCTCCGGCGGCTCCAGGGGCAGCCGCGCGAGCTCGGCGGCCGACCCCACCATCAGCGTCTCGGCCGGCTCCGGCACGAGGCCCGCCGCCCGCAGCCGGTCCCCGAGGTCCGCCGGGCGGTCGTGGCCGTAGAGCTTCCACTCGAACTCCGGCGCCCCGCGGCCCGAGAAGTACGCGACCTGCGCCGCGATCTCCGCGTCAGCCGTGCCCTCGTCGAGGTCCGACCAGAGCACCCCGTTCCAGCCGAGCTCGGGCGCGGTCTGCCGTACGACCGCGCCCGCGCGCTCCACCCGGGCCCGGGCGGAGTCCGGCTGCGCGTCGCGGCGCATCCGGGCGTCGTATTCGGCCCGGGCCTTGCGGAGGTCATCGAGATCCATCGTCATCGCGCCAGCTGATCAGTGTCCGACCCGGCCCCACAACTGCATTAGCCTCACCCCGTGAACGACGACTCCACCATCTACACCGGCAAGGCGGGCCCCGACGCGGCCGCCGACCGCGGCTGGCTCCTCGGCCACTTCAAGGACCCCGGGGACCCCCGCCACAGCGCGGACGTGGAGATCAAGTGGGGCGTCCACGCCAAGGGCGAGCAGCGTGAGCGCTGGGCGACCGCCGAGCGGCGCACCGCCCTGCTGGTGCTGATCGGCGGGCGCTTCCGGCTGGAGTTCCCGGGGCGGACCGTCGTCCTCGCCGAACAGGGGGACTACGTGCTCTGGGGCCGCGGAGTCGACCACTCCTGGTACGCGGAGGAGGACGCGGTGGTCCTCACCGTGCGCTGGCCCTCCATACCGGGCTACCGGGTCGACGAGCCGGACGCCCACGAGGGGCGCGACGAGGCCGACCGCGACGACGAACGGCCCTCCGTCCACGCCCCGCGGTGACCAACGTCCCGCCATTCCCCGCCACCCTGTGACGATGCACACGAAAGGGGCCAACGATCACGAAACGCTGAGATCGTGGCGGTGTACACGAGTAATTCAAGAGTTTTGTGCGTTCTTTGCGGCGGGCTGTCTCCCGGTAAAGATCCGAACCACCAGGGAGCACGTCCGTTGGCAGCGATCGCACGGTGGTGCATGCGGCACCGACTCCTCGCCGTACTGATATGGCTGCTCGCGCTCGGCGGAACGGCGGCGGCCGCGACGACCGCCGGATCGGCCTTCTCCAACGACTACGAGGTCCCCGGCACCGAGTCCGGCAAGGCGGCCCGCCTCCTGCGCGAGGGCTTCCACGGGCAGGGCGGAGACACCGACACCGTCGTATGGCGGGCCCCGGCCCATCAGAGCGTCCGCACCCCGGCCGTCGAGGAGCGCATGGCCCGGGCGCTGGACACCATCGCCCGCCTCCCCGGCGTCGGATCGGTCGCGGGCCCCTACGGGCCCGGCCCCGAGAGCGCCGCGCGGATCAGCCCCGACGGCCGCACCGCCTACGCCGTGGTCACCTTCGACAAGCAGGCCGACTCCGTACCCAAGGCACAGGCCAAGGCGGTCGTCGACGCGGCGAAGAACCCGGCCACCGAAACCGACGGCCTCCAGGTCGAACTCGGCGGCCGCGCCATCGGCCTGACCGAGGCGCCCACCGCCCACCTCGCCGAGGTCATCGGCGTCGCCGTCGCGGCCCTGGTCCTCTTCCTGGCTTTCGGCTCGCTCGCCGCGAGCCTGCTGCCCATCGCGACCGCCCTGGTGAGCGTGGGCACCGCCTACTTCGGCATCACCCTGCTCGGGCACGCGATGCCGGTCGCCGACTTCGCCCCGATGCTCGGCACCCTCATCGGCCTCGGCGTCGGCATCGACTACGCGCTGTTCATCATCACCAGGCACCGCAAGGGCCTCGCCCGGGGACTCGCGGTCGAGGAGGCCGCCGAGAACGCCGTCGCCACCACCGGCCGGGCCGTCGTCTTCGCCGGCGCCACCGTCTGCATAGCGCTGCTCGGCATGCTGGTGCTGCGGCTGAACTTCCTCAACGGTGTCGCGATAGCCGCCTCGGTGACCGTGGTCCTGACGGTCGCCGCCTCGGTCACCCTGCTCCCCGCCCTCCTCTCCGCCATCGGCATGCGCGCCCTCTCCCGCCGCGAGCGCCGCAAGCTCGCCGCCGAGGGGCCCCAGCCCGAGCGGACCACCGGCTTCGCCGCCCGCTGGTCTGCCTTCGTGGAGCGCCACCCCAAGCTGCTCGGCCTCCTCGCGACCGCCGTCATGCTGGTGCTGGCACTGCCCACCCTCTCCCTCCACCTGGGCACCTCCGACCAGGGCAACAACCCGGCCACCTCCACCACCCGGCAGGCCTACGACCTGCTGGCGGAGGGATTCGGGCACGGCACGAACGGCCCGCTCGCCGTCGTCGCCCGCCTCGACGGCGCCGGCGACCGTCTCGCCGTCGACCGCCTGGCGGACGCGCTCCGTACGACGAAGGGCGTCGCCTCCACCGGACCGGCCGTCTTCAACCGGAGCGGGGACACGGCCATCCTGACCGTCGTACCGGACTCCGCCCCCCAGTCCCGGGCCACGAGCGACCTCGTCGACACGCTCCGCGAGGACGTCATCCCGCGCGCCGCGCACGGCACTTCCATGGAGGTCCACGTCGGCGGCGTGACCGCCGGCTACGACGACTTCGCCGAGGTCATCATCGGCAAGCTGCCGCTGTTCGTGGGCGTGGTCATCGCCCTCGGCTGCGTGCTCCTGCTGCTGGCCTTCCGCTCGATCGGCATCCCGCTCAAGGCGGCGGCCATGAACGTCGCCGCCGTCGCCTCCTCCTTCGGGGTGGTCGTGGCGATCTTCCAGTGGGGCTGGGGCAGCGAGCTGCTGGGCCTGGGCAGCGCAGGGCCGATCGAGCCCTTCCTGCCCGTGATCATGGTGTCCGTCCTCTTCGGACTGTCGATGGACTACCAGGTCTTCCTCGTCAGCCGGATGTACGAGGAATGGCTGGAGACCGGCGACAACAGGCGGGCCGTGCGCGTCGGCCTCGCCGAGACCAGCCGGGTCATCAACTCGGCGGCCGTCATCATGATCTCCGTCTTCCTCGCCTTCGTGCTCAGCGGCGACCGCATCATCGCGATGTTCGGCATCGCGCTCGCCGCCGCCGTGGCCCTCGACGCCTTCGTCCTGCGCACCCTGCTCGTCCCGGCCCTCATGCACATGCTCGGCGGCGCCAACTGGTGGCTGCCCGCCTGGCTCGACCGACGGCTCCCCAAGATCAGTATCGAGCCCCCCGAGAGCCGTCCGCATGCGAAACTTCCGGCACAGCGGCCGAGCGGAGACACCGCGGAGCCGGCTGACCCCGTATCCGCATCCGTGTCCCGCTGACCAGCCGTAAGGACTCCCCGCATGTTCGCGATAGACCTGGCCGAAGACGCCCAGCTGAAGCCGCTGGAGGTGTGGCACGCCGAGGAGTTCCTCGCCCACATGGACCGCGGCCGTGAGTACATCGGCCAGCACGTCGGCTTCCCCGACCGCGCCACCGACCTGGACTCGGCGCGCGAGCTGCTCCGCACCAACGCCGAGAAGGCCGCCAACGACAGCACCCGGTTCTTCGGCATCTGGGTCGAGGGCACCCTCCGCGGCGGCGTGCTCTACCCGGCCTTCGACGCGGCCGGCGGCAACTGCGAGGTCGGCTGCTGGCTGGAGCCCGCCGCCGCCGGACGAGGGCTCGTCACCGCCGCCTGCCGGGTGCTCATCGACTGGGCCTTCAACGGGCGCGGCATGCACCGCGTCGAGTGGCACGTCGCCACCGAGAACAAGAAGAGCATCGCGGTCGCCGAGCGCCTCGGACTGACCCGCGAGGGCGTGATGCGCGAGAACCACCTGCACCGGGGGGTGCGCCAGAGCACCGAGGTCTGGGCGGTCCTCGCCCACGAATGGCCCGCCGTCCGCTCCGCCTGAGCCGTCCGCGGGCCCCGTCGCCGCGGGGCCCGCGGGATTTCTCATGAACCTCTCATGCGGGCCGCCTACGGTGCCCCGCATGGACACCACGAAGACCCCCGCCCCGAACGCCGTCGACCTGGACAAGGCCGACACCGACCCCACGGCCGAAGCCGCCGACCTGGACCAGGACCCTGCCGCGGACCTGGACGAGGACGCCGAGGCGGAGGCGCTCGCCGCGGAGCAGGACGAGGACGAGGAGCCGAGCCACGTCGGAGCCGCCGCCTCCGCGATCGTGGCCGCGGGCCTGTCCGTCGTCGCCCTGAGCGGCAGCTGGGTCGCGGGCATCGTGTCCGAGCGCACGAGCGTCACCAACCGCCTGGAACTGACCCAGGCCGCCGACGCCAACGCGCAGATCGCCGCCCAGTTCGTCGGCCCGTGGCACAGCACCGCCCTGGTGAACGGCATCTTCTCCACCCTCGCCCTGATCATCGCCGTCTTCGTGCTGGCCCTCCCCGCCTTCGGCACCCCCGAGCGCCACCTCCCCACCTGGGTCCGGTCCGTCTCCTGGGCGTCCATCGCACTCGGCGCCCTCGGCATCCTGCTCTTCGTCCTCATGTACTTCGACCTCCTCCTCGTCATCCCGAAGGCAGCCGGCTAGTCCCGGCCGGCCCCCGGCTAGGCATCGCCTTAGGCATCCCCCGCCCGGACGGGGGACCTTCGGCCCGGGTCTAAGGCCCCCTGCCCCCGGCAGATGCGGCATGCGCCCGATGCCCCGGGACCCCCTGAGACGCGAAGCTTGGATCACACCGAACGAGGTGACCGGGAAACGCAACCAGGGAGTACGAGATGTTCGAGTACGAGATCGCCACCGCCCGTCGCGCCGACCTCATCCGCCAGGCCGACGAGTACCGCCTGATCCGCGAGGCCAAGAAGGCGCGGCGCGCGGCCTCGCGAAGCCAGGAACCCGAAGGGTCGGTGAGAGGGAACCGGAGCCGCTTCGCCCGCGCCGCGTGAGCCGCGCCGCGACCCGCGTGAACTGACACGTGATGAGAAGCGCACCGACAACGAGTGCCGCCGGGCAGGACGTCTGTGCGATGCTCGCCGACGTGGAGACCAGATCTGTCAGCCCGGTGTTCGTCGGCCGCGCCGACGAACTGGCCGTACTCACCGACGCACTGACGCGAGCCGCCGGCCAGGAGCCGCAGGCGCTGCTCATCGGGGGAGAGGCAGGGGTCGGCAAGACCCGCCTCACCGAGGAGTTCCTCTGTGAGGCGACCCGGCGGGGCGCCGTGGTGGCCGTCGGAGGTTGTGTGGAGATCGGGGCGGAGGGGCTCCCCTTCGCCCCGTTTTCGACCGCGCTGCGCAATCTGCTCCGCGCGCTCCCCGACGAGCTGGCCGCCGCGGCCGCCGGCCAGGAGGACGAACTCGCCCGGATCCTGCCCGAGCTCGGCGACACCCCGCGCGGCCCGCACGACGAGGAGAGCACCGCACGCCTCTTCGAGCTGACGGCCCGGATGCTGGAACGCCTCGCCGCCGACCGCACCGTCGTCCTCGTCCTGGAGGACCTGCACTGGGCGGACACCTCCACCCGGCACCTGCTGTCCTACCTCTTCCGGGCCCTCGGGAGCGGCCGCCTCGTCGTGGTCGCCACCTACCGCGCCGACGACGTCCACCGCCGCCACCCGCTGCGCCCCCTCCTCGCCGAACTGGACCGGCTCCGCACGGTCCGGCGCATCGAGCTGCCCCGCTTCAACCGCGCCGAAGTACGCCGCCAACTCGCCGGCATCCTCGCCTCGCAGCCGGACGAGGACTTCGTCGACTCCGTCTTCGAGCGGTCCGACGGCAACGCCTTCTTCGTCGAGGAACTCGTCGCCTCCCGCGAGAACGGATGCCGCGCCGGGCTCACAGAATCCCTGCGCGACCTGCTCCTCGTCCGGGTCGAGGTCCTCCCCGATGAGGCCCAGCGCGTGGTCCGCATCGTCGCCGAGGGCGGTTCCACCATCGAGTACCCACTCCTGCGCGCCGTCGCCGGGCTCGGCGAGGACGCGCTGATCGAGGCGCTGCGGGCCGCGGTCGGGGCCAACATCCTGCTCGCCACCCAGGACGGAGACGGCTACCGATTCCGCCACTCGCTGGTCCGCGAGGCCGTCAGCGACGACCTGTTGCCCGGTGAGCGGGCCCGCGTCAACCGCCGCTACGCCGAGGCCCTGGAGGCCGACGACACGCTGATCCGCACCGAGGAGCGGGTCATCCGGCTGGCGAGCTACTGGTACCACGCCAACGATCCGTCCAAGGCGCTGCCCGCCGTCCTGTCGGCCTCCGTGGCCGCCCGCCGCCGGCACGCCTACTCCGAGCAGCTGCGCCTGCTGGAACGGGCGATGGACCTGTGGGAGAGCGCCCCGGAGGAGGTCCGCGAGGCGCTGCGCCCGGCGGACTACACCGAGGTGTACCCGCCGTGCGGCTGCGACCCGGCGACCACCCCGCTCCAGCACCTGGACCTGCTGGCCGAGGCGACCGTCGCGGCCCGCTACGGAGGTGAGCGGGAACGCGCCCTGAAGATCACCAAGATGGCGCTGCGCCTGCTGGACGACGGCCACGACCCGCTGCGGGCCGCCTGGTTCTGGACCGAGCGCTCCCGGCTGGTCCAGAGCCTCGGCCGGAGCGACGGATGGGACGAGATCGCCAAGGCGCAGGACCTCGTCCAGGGGTTGCCCCCGTCCCAGGTGCACGCCGAGGTCCTGGTCCGGGCCGCGGGCTGGGGCATGCTCCACGACCCCGGCCCGGGGAACATCGCCGCCGCCGAACGAGCCGTCGAGTACGCGCGGATGGTCGGCGCCGAGGACGTGGAACTCAACGCCCGGATCACGGTCGGCTGCCTCCTCACCGACTCCGGCGACCCCGAACGGGGCCTGGCCGAAATGCACGCGGTCAGGGAACGGGCCACGGAACTCGACCTCGCCGTGCTCGTGGGACGTGCACATATCAATCTCACCTCTCAGCTGGAAAGCATGGGCCGGTCCCCCGAAGCCGTGGAACTGGCCGAACAAGGGGCCGAACTGGTCAGGAAATCCAGGCTCTTGGACATCGAGGCCTGGGTTCGCGGCAACATGGCGGAGAGCCTGTACAGCCTCGGCCGCTGGGACGAGGCCGCCGAGGCGGCCCGGCGCACCCTGCTCGTGGGGCAGAGCGCGGCCCCGCGCGGCGCAGCCGCCGCCCGGCTCGCCTATCTGGCGCTCGCGCGCGGCGAGTCGAGCGAGGCGGCCCAGCAGCTCGCCGCCGCCCACGGCCACTTCGGCACCCACGACGTCCAGCCCCAGCACCGCATACCGCTGTACCGCCTCGCGGTCGGCATCGCCGCGGGGGAGGGCCGGATCACCGACGTCCGCGCCGAGACGGCCGCCGCCGTCGCCTACGGGTTCCGGCTCGGGCAGCACCGCTACGCCTGGCCGCTGCTGCTCGCCTCCGCCACCGCGGAGGCGGACTCCCGGGGACTCCCGGCCGCCGACGCCGGCCGGGAAGCCGCCCTGGACGTCCTGAGGAAGGCCGCCCGGGCCCTGCCCACCCCGGCCCCGGTGTGGTGCGCCCACGCCGAGTACCTGCGTGCCGAGCTGCTCCGGGCGCAGGCCCTGGACACCCTCGCCGACTGGACCGCCGTCGAGGAGGCCATCCGCCCGCTGGAGCGCCCCTACCTGCTGGCCAGGGCCCGCCACCGGCTCGCCGAGGCCCTGCTGGCCGCGGGCGGCGACCGCGAGCCCGCGGCCGCCCTGCTCCGCGCGGCCTACACCACCGCCGACGGCCTCGGCGCACGCCGGCTGCGCGAGGACCTGGCCCTGCTCGCCCAGCGTGCCCGGCTCCCGCTCACCGCCACCGCCACCCTCCCCGACCCGCCCGCACGTCAGGCCGACCCCGTCGAGGCACTGGGCCTGACCAGCCGCGAGCGGGACGTCCTGCGCCTGGTGGCGGCGGGCAGCACCAACCGCAAGATCGCGGAGGAGCTCTTCATCTCCCCGAAGACCGCCAGCGTGCACGTCTCGAACATCCTGGCGAAGCTGGGCGTCGCCGGCCGGGGCGAGGCGGCCGCCCTCGCCCACCGGCTGCGCCTCTTCGCCCCCTCCGGGCCCGTCAGCGCCCAGCCGGAGGATGCTCGCCGAGGCGTATGAGCACCGTGCCGGAGTCGAGGTCTATCGGCCCCCGTCCCGGGTCCCCGTCATTGACGTCGACCCGGGACAGCTCCAGCCGCTTCTTCTCCTCGTCCGTGTGCCCCCGCCCCGGATTGAACAGTTCCTCGATCATGTTGAACACCGCGCCCACCGCACCCTTCGTCCCCTGCCGGGGCCATGCCGGTTACCGCACCGTCAGTGTCAGGATCCTGTCGTCGCCCGCTTCCGGCGACCCGCGCCCGTCCGTCTCGCTCGTGACCAGCAGCAATTTGTCCCCGCCGAGAGCCACCACCGTCCGCAGCCGGCCGTACTTCCCCTCCAGGAAGGCCTCGGGCTCCGCCACCGGCACCGCCCCGGCCAGCGGGATCCGCCACAGCCGGTTCCCCTTCAGCCCGGCCATCCACACCGACCCCTCGGCCCAGGCGATCCCGCTCGGCGAGGCCTCGTCCGTCTTCCAGACCGCCACCGGATCCCGGAAGCCCGGTCTGCCCGCCTTCCCCTCGGCCTCCGGCCAGCCGTAATTGGCGCCCGGCTCGATCAGATTCAGCTCGTCCCAGGTGTGCTGGCCGAACTCGGACGCCCACAGCCGCTTGTCCTTGTCCCAGGCGAGGCCCTGCACATTGCGGTGCCCGTAGGAGTAGACGACCGAGTCCGCCTCCGGATTGCCGTGCACCGGCTCCCCGTCGGGGGTCATCCGCAGGATCTTGCCGCCCAGCGACTTCTTGTCCTGCGCGAGCCCGGTGTCACCCGTCTCGCCCGTCCCCGCGTAGAGCATCTTGTCCGGGCCGAAGGCGATCCGCCCGCCGTTGTGGATCAGGCCCTTCGGGATGCCCCGGAGCACCGTGTCGGGCGCGCCCAGTTGCTGTCCGGGAGGCCGCTGTTCGTCATAGCGCATCCGGGCGATGCGATTGTCGGACTCGGTCGTGAAGTACGCGTACACCAGCCGGTCCGAGGCGAACGAGGGCGACAGGGCCAGACCCAGCAGCCCGCCCTCCCCGCCCGGGGCCACCCCGGGCACCTTCCCGATCTGCGTCACCGCGCCCGAGCCCACCGCGACCCTGCTGATCGTCCCCTTGTCCCGCGAGGCCACCAGCAGGTCCCCGCCGGGCAGCGGGGCCACCCCCCACGGGGACTCCAGGCCCTTGGCCACCTCCCCGGTCACCGTCACCGAACCCTTCGCCGGCGGCCCGGAGGCCTCCGGAGAGGCGGACGCCCCCGAGGCCGAAGCCGCGGCCCCCGGCGATCCGGAGCCCGCCGAGGCCGTCCCCGGTGGCGAGCCCCCCGGCCGCGCCCCCGGACCGCCCTCCGGCGAGCATCCCGCCGCCAGCAACGCCCCGCACCCGGCCAGCGCGACCGCCTCCAGCACGCCCCGACGCCCCGCGCCCCGCCCCGCGGTCCCCACCCGTCCGTATCGCATGGCCCTGCTCCCTTCCCGTCCTCCGATCGTGCCCTTCACGTGTCTCAACAGCCCGGCCGGTTCCCGAAGTTCCACCACTCGTACACTCGATCGAGTGGTTGTGGGTCAGTCCCAGGCCTCCACCGCGCCCGGGAGCGCCGCGATCTCGGCCAGATCCCCGGCCGTGAGCCGCACCTCCGCCGCCCGGGCGTTCTCCGCCGCCCAGCGCGCCCGGTCCGCCCCCGGCACCGGAACCACCTGCGGCCCCTGTGCCAGCACCCACGCCAGCGCCACCTGCGCGGCCGTGACCTCGGGCCCGTGCCGCTCCGCCACCCGCCGCAGCCCCGCCACCAACCCCTGGTTCGAGGCCATCGCGTACGCCGTGAACCGCGGATGCCGGGCCCGCACGTCCTCCGACTCGAAGCCCTCGCCCGGCGTGAGCGTTCCGGTCAGGAACCCGCTGCCCAGCGGCATCGCCGCCAGGAACCCCACCCCGCGCGCCGCGCACCAGGGCAGCAGCTGCCACGCCGCCTCCGGCGACCACACCGACAGCTCCGCCTGGACCGCGCTCACCGGGAACACCTGCTGGGCCCGCTCCAGGTGCCGCACGGTCGTCGCGTACGCCCGGTCCCCGCGCCGCCCCGCCCCCGGCCCGGCCCCCGCACCCAGCGCGCAGAACCCGAGCGCCCGCACCTTCCCCGCGCCCACCAGCTCCGCCATGGCCCCCCACGTCTCCTCCACCGGCACGTCCGGATCCACCCGGTGCAGCTGGTAGAGGTCTATGACATCGGTCCGCAGTCGCCGCAGCGAGGCGTCGCAGGCCCGGCGCAGATAGCCGGGCCGCCCGTCGGCCACCACGTGCTGATCACCCGCCCGCAGGCCCACCTTGGCCGAAACGAACGCCTCGGACCGCCGTTCCCGCAGCACCCGCCCCAGCAGCAGCTCATTGGTGAACGGCCCGTACACATCGGCCGTGTCCAGCAGGTTCGACCCCAGGTCCAGAGCCGCGTGCACGGCGGCCAGCGACTCCTGACCCCGCCGCCGCGAAGGCGCGTACGCCCAGCTCATCGGCATGCAGCCGAGCCCGATGGCGCCCACCGTCAGCGCCCCCGCCCCGATCGACCTGCGCTCCACCCCTGCGTCCCCCTCCTGCTCCCGCCCCCAAACTAACGGCTTGATCCTTATCCCTTGGCATAGCCTCCTGATCATGACCGCAAAGACCGCCGACGTCTGGCTCCCCTTCCCCGCCGAGGAGATCGAGGGCCTCCCCGACACCTTCCGGTACCGCCTGTGGGACGGTGAGGACGCCTTCCCGGCCGATCCGGCCGACTGCCTCTTCTACGTCACCCCGTACATGAAGTCCCCGGAGGTCACGGTCCGCCCGCTGGCGGCGATGCCCAACCTCCGGGTCGTGCAGACCCTGACCGCCGGAATCGACCACGTCCTGGGCGGCCTCGGCGACCTGCACCCCGGCGTACGGCTCTGCAACGCGGCCGGCGTCCACACGGCGAGCACCGCCGAACTCGCCCTCGCACTGGTCCTCGCCTCCCTGCGCGGCATCCCCCGCATGGTCCGGGGCCAGGACCGCGAGGAGTGGCACGGCGGCTTCTACGAGGCCCTCGCCGACAAGTCCGTCCTGATCGTCGGCTACGGATCGATCGGCGCGGCCGTCGAGGACCGGCTCACGCCCTTCGAGTGCGGGCGGATCGCGCGCGTCGCCCGATCCGCGCGCGACAATGCCCGCGGCCCCGTCCACGCCCTGGCCGACCTGCCCGAACTCCTGCCGCAGGCCGATGTGGTGATCCTCACGACCCCGCTAACCGACGCCACCCGGGGCCTGGCCGGCGCCGCGTTCCTGGGCCGCATGAAGGACGGCGCCCTGCTGGTGAACGTGGCCCGCGGCCCCGTCGTCGACACCAAGTCCCTCCTGGCGGAGGTGGAGTCGGGGCGGCTGCGCGCGGCGCTCGACGTCACCGACCCGGAACCGCTGCCCGCCGGCCACCCGCTCTGGCATGCTCCGAACGTCCTGATCACACCTCATGTCGGGGGCAGCAGCTCGGCGTTCGAACCCCGGGCCAAGCGCCTGCTGGCGCGCCAGCTCACCCGGTTCGCCGCCGGAGAGCCCGTGGAGCACACGGTGCTGATCACCGAGTGAGACGGAGTGCGTACGCTCCGCAGTCGATCCGACGCGTCCCGTGGGTGCAACTCCCTCCGTGGTAACGGAGAGTAGAGAAGGTATGTCCCTGAGTGACGAAAGTGGTGTATCGTCCGGAAGAAGGGGCTGCGCCACGAACGTCTGGCGCTGGGGAGTGATCGGACACTTTGGGGGGCGACGGGCGATGCACGGCCAATGGACGAAGGATCCGATGCGGCAAAGCCGCCGGAGGCGACGCTGCCGAGACTGGGCTGCGCCGGAACCAGTCGGCGAGGGGGACCGGTGAGTGTCCCGGGGGCGGCCCTCCTGAACCGTCCGTCCCTCTCGGGCGGAGGCAAGGGCCTGGCGATGCAGCTGCTGCTGGCGGTGATCAGCGGCGGGTACGCCGTCGGTGCCGCCCTCAACTGGGGCTCGGAGGAAGTCGCCCAGATCATGGGAGACTTCGGACTCAGCGCCGCCGGCTTACTCGCGGCGGTCTCCTGCTACACCTACGCGCGGGCCATCGACAGCCGTGAACGGCCCGCCTGGCTGCTCTTCGCCTTCTCCTCGCTGATGGGTGCCGGCGGCAACGCCGTCTGGGGCTGGTACGAGGTGATCCTCGGCGAATCCGTGCCCAAGCCCTCGCTCGCCGACTTCGCCTTCCTCTGCTTCGCCCCGCCCGCCATCGTGGGCCTGCTCGTCCTCGCCAAACGGCCCGTCACGCGCGCCGGCTGGGTGTGCCTAGGGCTCGACTCCTGGCTCATCGGCGGCTCGCTGCTCACCCTGTCCTGGAGCCTGGCCCTCGCCCACGCGGCGCGGACCGCCCAGTCCGGCGCCCCCGGCAGCGTCCCGCGCGCCGCGCTCTCCCTCGCCTACCCGCTCCTGGACATCGCGCTCGTCTCGATGGTCCTGGTCCTGCACTTCCGGCGCTCCGAGACCAACCGCTCCGCCGTCAACACCGCCATCGCGGCGCTCGCCCTGACCGTGCTCAGCGACGCCCTGTTCACCTCGCCGCTGCTCAGCGCCGGGTACCAGTCCGGCCAGCTGCTCGACGCCGGCTGGTTCGCGGGCTCGCTGCTGCTCGCGTACGCGCCCTGGGGCGCCCGCCGGGTCCACCCGGGCCCGCAGCCCGTCGGCCACCACCCGCGCGCCGAGCGGGCGCACAGCCGCCCGATCACCGGCTCGCTGCCCGCCCTCACTCCGTACCTCGCGGCCGCCGTGTGCACCCTGGGGATCCTCTACAACGTCGTGGACGGCCGGAAGGTGGACCGGATGGTCGTCTTCACCGGTTGCACGGTGATCCTCGCCCTCGTCATCCGCCAGGGCATCATGCTCCTCGACAACATCGCGCTGACCCAGGAACTGGCCCAGAAGGAGAACCACTTCCGCTCCCTGGTCCAGGGCTCCAGCGACGTCATCATGATCGCCGCGCCCACCGGCACCCTGCGGTACGTGAGCCCCGCCGCGGCCGGGGTCTACGGCCGCGAGGCGGAGGAGCTCGTCGGCACCGAGCTCGCCACCCTGATCCACCCCGACGACCTGGGCCGGGTGGTCCACGAGGTGCGCCGCTTCCTCGCCGCACCGCCCACCGAGGAACCCACCACCCGCATCGAGTGCCGGTTCAAGTCGGGCGGCGGTGAGTGGCTCAATGTGGAGTCCACCGTCAACCGCCACCACGGCGGGCTCATCCTCAACAGCCGGGACGTCACCGAGCGGGTCCGGCTCCAGGCACAGCTCCAGCACAGCGCCGAGCACGATCCGCTCACCGACCTGCCCAACCGTGCCCTGTTCACCCGACGGGTCCGCCAGGCCCTGACCGGCCGGCGCGCGGGCGACCACAGCACCGCCGTGCTCTTCATCGACCTCGACGGCTTCAAAGCGGTCAACGACACCATCGGCCACCAGGCGGGCGACGAGCTGCTCATCGAGGCCGCGCGCCGGCTCCAGGACTCCGTCCGGGCCGGGGACACCGCGGCCCGTCTCGGCGGCGACGAGTTCGCCGCGCTGATCCTGGGCGACGGCAGCCGCGACCGCAGCGCCCGCGAGTACCAGGTCCACGAGATCGCCGACCGGCTGCGCACCACTCTCTCCCAGCCGTACCGGATCGCCGGGAGCGAGGTGAGGGTCGCCGCGAGCATCGGGGTGGCCTTCGCCGACCCCGGCATCACCCCTTCGGACCTGATGCGCAACGCGGATCTCGCGATGTACCGGGCCAAGGCGGGAGGCAAGGACCGTGTCGAGTTGTACGCCCCGCAGATGCAGGCCGAGGTCGTACGGAAGGCCGAGCTGGCGGGGCGGCTGCGGACCGCACTGCACGAGGGGGAGTTCGCCCTGCTGCACCAGCCGGTGGTCTCGCTGGCCACCGGCGAGGTCTCGGCGGTGGCCGCCCAGGCACGCTGGCGCTCCGCCCAGGGGATCCTCTTCACCCCGGCGGAGTTCCTCCGTGTGGCCGAACACAGCGAGGGCGCCGCCGCCGGAGCCGCTCCCGATGCCTCGCGCACCGCCGAGCTGGGGCGCTGGCTGCTGGAGGAGGCCGTGGAGCAGGCCGCAGACCGGCACCGGGCGGGGCACGGCGTACCCGTGGCCGTCCGGATGACCGCCCAGCGGCTCCTGGACCGGGCCGTACCCCTCGGCTCCGTGGAAGCCCTGCTGACCCGGCACGGGCTCCCCTCAGGGGCCCTGATCCTCGAACTGGCCGTATCCGACCCCAGAGTGCCCTTCGACGACCTGGAGCGGCGCCTGACGGCCCTGCACCGGCTCGGGGTGGGCATCGCCCTCGACGGCTTCGGCAGCGGCTACGCGGCCATCAGCGCCCTGCGTCGGCTCCCGGTGGACATGCTCAAGCTGGACCGCGGCCTGGTGGAAGGGGTCGTCGAGTCCGCCCGCCTCCACAAGATCACCGCAGGATTGTTGCGGATTGCAAACGACCTGGGCATGCAGTCCGTGGCCGACGGGGTGGATCTTCCCGAGCAGGTCATGGCCTTGCGCGCCATGGGATGCACCCACGGCCAGGGAATGGCCTTCTCCGGGCCGCTCGACGAATACAGGCTGCGGCGCGCGCTCGTGCGCGGTACTTTCCCAGTACCGGGTGGGGCGGTCCAACCCGCCCTGGCCGGAGGTTCGCCCGGGGGCTCGATGGCCATCCGCAGAGGCTCACATAATGAGACGCCCGTCCCACCTACTTGACATCACCCTCCCGCCGGAGGGAGGGTCAATGCCATGCGCACCCGAATTCTCGTACTTGGAAAGCGCGTCGGCTGAAGCCGGGACCAGCATGTCCCCGCTCAACGCACCCGACGCGCTCCCCTCGCTTGCCCACCGGCACGAGGGGTTTTTTGTTGCACTGGCACAGAGTCGAATCCCGTAAAACCCTCAGCTTCGAGAAGAGAATGCCGATGACCGAGCAGGCCACCGGGGCCCACCATCCGCAGCCGCGGCCCCGTTCCGGCGGACACCAGCCCGCCGCAGTTGAGCACGTCACGGGCGCGCAGTCCCTCATCCGCTCTCTCGAAGAGGTGGGGTGCGACACCGTCTTCGGTATTCCGGGCGGCGCCATCCTTCCCGCGTACGACCCGATGATGGACTCGAAGAAGGTCCGTCACATCCTGGTCCGCCACGAGCAGGGAGCCGGCCACGCCGCCACCGGCTACGCGCAGGCCACCGGCAAGGTCGGCGTCTGTATGGCCACCTCCGGCCCGGGCGCCACCAACCTGGTCACCCCGATCGCGGACGCCCACATGGACTCCGTCCCGCTCGTCGCGATCACCGGCCAGGTCTCCTCCAAGGCGATCGGCACCGACGCCTTCCAGGAGGCGGACATCGTCGGCATCACCATGCCGATCACCAAGCACAACTTCCTGGTCACCAAGGCCGAGGACATCCCGAAGACGATCGCCGAGGCGTTCCACATCGCCGCCACCGGCCGTCCGGGCCCGGTCCTGGTCGACATCGCCAAGGACGCCCTCCAGGCGAAGACCACCTTCTCCTGGCCGCCCACCCAGGACCTCCCGGGCTACCGGCCGGTCACCAAGCCGCACGCCAAGCAGATCCGCGAGGCCGCCAAGCTCATCTGCCAGGCCAAGCGCCCGGTCCTGTACGTCGGCGGCGGCGTCATGAAGTCCGGCGCGACCGCCGAGCTGAAGGTGCTCGCCGAGCTGACCGGGGCCCCGGTCGCCACCACCCTGATGGCCCTCGGCTCCTTCCCCGACAGCCACCCGCTGCACGTCGGCATGCCCGGCATGCACGGCGCGGTCACCGCCGTCACCGCGCTCCAGAAGTCGGACCTGCTGATCGCGCTCGGCACCCGCTTCGACGACCGCGTCACCGGCAAGCTCGACAGCTTCGCCCCGTTCGCCAAGATCATCCACGCGGACATCGACCCGGCCGAGATCGGCAAGAACCGCGCCGTCGACGTCCCGATCGTCGGCGACGCCCGCGAGGTCATCGCCGACCTGATCCAGGCCGTCCAGGCCGAGCACACCGAGGGCAACGCCGGCGACTACAGCGCCTGGTGGAAGGACCTCAGCCGCTGGCGCGACACCTACCCGCTGGGCTACGACCTGCCCGAGGACGGCATGCTCTCGCCGCAGCAGGTCATCGAGCGGATCGGCGCGCTCGCGCCGAAGGGCACCATCTACGCGGCCGGCGTCGGCCAGCACCAGATGTGGGCCTCGCACTTCGTCAAGTACGAGGAGCCCCGCACGTGGCTGAACTCCGGCGGCGCCGGAACCATGGGCTACGCGGTCCCGGCCGCGATGGGCGCCAAGGTCGGCATGCCGGAGCGCACGGTCTGGGCGATCGACGGTGACGGCTGCTTCCAGATGACCAACCAGGAACTGGTCACCTGCGCGCTGAACAACATCCCGATCAAGGTCGCGATCATCAACAACGGTGCGCTGGGCATGGTCCGCCAGTGGCAGACCCTGTTCTACAACCAGCGGTACTCCAACACCGTGCTGCACGCGGACGAGACCGGCCACGACACCGTCGGCTCCCAGCTCGGCGAGTCCGTCGCCCCCCGCAAGGGCACCCGCGTCCCGGACTTCGTCAAGCTGTCCGAGGCCATGGGCTGTGTGGCGCTGCGCTGCGAGGACCCGGCCGACCTGGACAAGGTCATCGCCGAGGCCAACGCGATCAACGACCGTACGGTCGTGATCGACTTCATCGTCCACGAGGACGCCATGGTGTGGCCGATGGTCGCCGCCGGCACCTCCAACGACGAGGTCATGGCAGCCCGGGGCGTCCGTCCCGACTTCGGCGACAACGAAGACGACTGAGCCGAGAGAGCCTGAGAGAGAGAACGACTCACATGTCCAAGCACACGCTCTCCGTCCTGGTCGAGAACACGCCCGGCATCCTCGCCCGGATCGCCGCGCTGTTCTCCCGCCGCGGGTTCAACATCGACTCCCTCGCGGTCGGTGTCACCGAGCACCCCGACATCTCCCGCATCACCATCGTCGTGAATGTCGAGGACCTGCCCCTCGAGCAGGTGACCAAGCAGCTGAATAAGCTGGTCAACGTGCTCAAGATCGTCGAGCTGGAATCGCACAACGCGATCGAGCGCGAACTCGTTCTGGTGAAGGTCCGCGCCGACAACGAGACGCGGTCGCAGATCGTCGAGATCGTCCAGCTGTTCCGCGCCAAGACGGTCGACGTCTCCCCGGAGGCCGTGACCATCGAGGCCACCGGCGGTGCCGACAAGCTCGGCGCGATGCTCAAGATGCTGGAGCCCTTCGGCATCAAGGAGCTCGTGCAGTCCGGCACCATCGCCATAGGGCGTGGCGGCCGGTCCATCACGGACCGCAGCCTGCGGGCGCTCGACCGCAGCGCCTGACCGTCCGGATCATGCGTCAGTTCGCATAGCGAGACCCGAAACTCAGATTCCGTTCCCCGCCGTACGGTGGGTGCAACACCAGCGCACCAAGGAGATATCCCAGTGGCCGAGCTGTTCTACGAGAACGACGCCGACCTGTCCATCATCCAGGGCCGCAAGGTCGCGGTCATCGGTTACGGCAGCCAGGGCCACGCCCACGCGCTGTCGCTCCGTGACTCCGGCGTCGACGTCGTCGTCGGCCTGAAGGAGGGCTCGAAGTCCAAGGCCAAGGCCGAGGAGCAGGGCCTGAAGGTCGTCCCCGTGGCCGAGGCCGCCGAGTGGGCGAACGTCATCATGATCCTGACGCCGGACCCGCTGCAGGCCGAGATCTACGAGGAGTCCATCAAGGACCACCTCAAGGAGGGCGACGCGCTCTTCTTCGGCCACGGCTTCAACGTCCGCTACGGCTTCATCAAGCCCCCGGCCAACGTGGACGTCGCCCTCGTCGCCCCGAAGGGCCCGGGCCACCTGGTCCGCCGCCAGTACGAGGAGGGTCGCGGCGTTCCGTGCATCGCGGCCGTCGAGCAGGACTTCTCGGGCAGCGCCTTCGACCTCGCGCTCTCGTACGCGGCCGGCATCGGCGGCACCCGCGCCGGCGTCATCAAGACCACCTTCACCGAGGAGACCGAGACCGACCTGTTCGGTGAGCAGGCCGTCCTCTGCGGTGGCGCCTCCGCCCTGGTCAAGGCCGGTTTCGAGACCCTGACCGAGGCCGGCTACCAGCCGGAGATCGCGTACTTCGAGTGCCTGCACGAGCTGAAGCTCATCGTGGACCTCATGTACGAGGGCGGCCTGGAGAAGATGCGCTGGTCGGTCTCCGAGACCGCCGAGTGGGGCGACTACATCACCGGTCCCCGCGTCATCACCGACGCCACCAAGGCCGAGATGAAGAAGGTCCTCGCGGAGATCCAGAGCGGCGAGTTCGCCAACACCTGGATGGCCGAGTACAAGGCCGGTCTGCCGAAGTACAACGAGTACAAGAAGGCCGACGAGGCGCACCTGCTGGAGACCACCGGCAAGAAGCTGCGCAAGCTCATGAGCTGGGTCGACAGCAGCGAGAACTGATCTCGCCGCGCCGGGGCCGGGACGGTGCGTCCCGGCCCCGTCGCACAGGCGGGACCGGCCGGATCGGGCTCCTCGCGAGCCCGGCTTGTCCAACCCGGCCAACCCCGGAAGGGTGATCCTTCCGTACAGGCGGAAATCCGGTCCGTCAGCGCTTATACACTGCTCAACACAACGCGTCAGGCCCACAGTGTCGTGCGTCTTCCACGCGGCTACCCCCTCCACCGCCTGCGGCCGTCGGGACGGCCGTCCGCACTGGACTTGTGAGGACCCACGTGAGCTCGAAACCTGTCGTACTCATCGCCGAAGAGCTGTCGCCCGCCACCGTCGAGGCGCTCGGCCCGGACTTCGAGATCCGGCACTGCAACGGCGCCGACCGCGCCGAACTGCTGCCCGCGATCGTCGACGTCGACGCGATCCTGGTCCGCTCGGCCACCAAGGTCGACGCCGAGGCCATCGCCGCCGCCAAGAAGCTGCGGGTCGTCGCCCGCGCCGGCGTCGGTCTGGACAACGTGGACGTCTCCGCCGCCACCAAGGCCGGCGTGATGGTCGTCAACGCCCCGACCTCGAACATCGTGACCGCCGCCGAGCTCGCCTGCGGCCTGCTCGTCGCCACCGCCCGCAACATCCCGCAGGCCAACACCGCCCTCAAGAACGGTGAGTGGAAGCGGAACAAGTACACGGGCGTCGAGCTCAGCGAGAAGACCCTCGGCGTCGTCGGCCTCGGCCGCATCGGCGTCCTGGTCGCGCAGCGCATGTCGGCCTTCGGCATGAAGATCGTCGCGTACGACCCCTACGTGCAGCCCGCGCGCGCCGCCCAGATGGGCGTCAAGATGCTGACGCTGGACGAGCTCCTGGAGGTCGCCGACTTCATCACCGTGCACCTGCCCAAGACCCCCGAGACCCTCGGTCTCATCGGGGACGAGGCCCTGCACAAGGTGAAGCCGTCCGTCCGCATCGTCAACGCCGCCCGCGGCGGGATCGTGGACGAGGCCGCGCTGTACTCGGCCATCAAGGAGGGCCGCGTCGCCGGCGCCGGCCTCGACGTCTACGCGAAGGAGCCCTGCACGGACTCCCCGCTCTTCGAGCTCGACCAGGTCGTCTGCACCCCGCACCTCGGCGCGTCCACGGACGAGGCCCAGGAGAAGGCCGGCATCGCGGTCGCCAAGTCGGTGCGCCTCGCGCTCGCCGGAGAGCTCGTACCGGACGCGGTCAACGTCCAAGGCGGCGTCATCGCCGAGGACGTCCGTCCCGGCCTGCCCCTCGCCGAGAAGCTCGGCCGCATCTTCACCGCCCTCGCGGGCGAGGTCGCGGTCCGCCTCGACGTCGAGGTCTGCGGCGAGATCACCCAGCACGACGTCAAGGTGCTCGAACTCTCCGCGCTCAAGGGCGTCTTCGAGGACGTCGTCGACGAGACGGTCTCCTACGTCAACGCCCCGCTGTTCGCGCAGGAGCGCGGCGTCGAGGTCCGCCTGACCACCAGCTCGGAGTCCCCCGACCACCGCAACGTGGTGACCGTACGGGGCACCCTGTCGGACGGTCAGGAAGTCTCGGTCTCCGGCACCCTCGCGGGCCCGAAGCACCTTCAGAAGATCGTCGGCATCGGCGAGTACGACGTGGACCTGGCGCTCGCCGACTTCATGGCCGTGCTGCGCTACGCCGACCGCCCGGGCGTGGTCGGTGCGGTCGGCCGCATCCTCGGCGAGGCCGGCCTGAACATCGCGGGCATGCAGGTCGCCCGCGCCGAGGCGCACGGCGAGGCCCTCGCGGTCCTCACCGTCGACGCGGAGGTCCCGGCGAACGTCCTCGCGGAGATCTCGGCCGAGATCGGCGCCGTCTCGGCGCGCACGGTCAGCCTCGGCTGACCCGCACGACACGGCGAAGGGCCCGGGGGAAACCCCCGGGCCCTTACGCTTTCCGCCGGACCGTGCACCTGCACCGATCAGTTGTACGTGGGCACCCGCACGCCGGCTTCGGGAACCTCGGCCCCCTCCGCCGCGGGCGGGGCAGGGGTTTCCACGCCCCGCAGCAGCGCCGCGGCGAGCAGCGCCGCCCCGAGCAGCAGCGCCGTACCGCCCCAGGCCGCGTACTGCATTCCGTGGACGAAGGCCTCGCGGGCCAGGGCCAGCACCTGCTCACAGGCTGCCCCGCCGAGCTGCTGGGCGGTGGCGACCGCCCCGCCCAGGGTCTCCCGGACGGCGGGCTCGGAGCCAGTCAGGTCGCCGCGGTAGACCGCGGTGCCCAGGCTGCCCAGCACCGCCATGCCCAGCGCGCCGCCGAACTCCTGGCCCGTCTCCAGCAGGGAGGCGGCGGAACCGGCCTTCTCGGCGGGGGCCGAGGCCAGCACCATGTCCGAGACCAGGGACATCACGGTGACGATGCCCGAGGCCAGCACCCCGGCGCCGGTCAGCAGCAGCCACAGCGAGTCGGTGTCCACGAGGCCGACCAGGGCGAATCCGGCGGCGGCGAGGACGAACCCGCCGGCGATGACGTAGGCCCGCTCCACCTTCTGGGCGAGGGCCGCGGAGACGGGGGCCGCGGCGCCGATGACGACCGAGGGGGCCAGGCTCCACAGGGCGGCTTCCAGGGTGCCCATGCCGAGCACGGACTGCAGGTACTGGGTGGTGAAGTAGGCCGAACCCATCATGGCGAAGGCGGCGATGGTGCCCAGGCCGATGCCCGCCCCGAATCCGCGTCGGCCGAAGAGGGCCCGGGGGACCATCGCGTCGTCCTGTGTGCGCTGGCGGCGGACGAAGACCAGGCCGAAGACCAGGCCGAGGGCGAGCGAGCCGAGGTAGAGGGGCTCGAATCCCTCGGCCGCGATCTCCTTGAGCCCGTAGACGACCGGCAGCACGGCGGCCATGGACAGGGGAACGCTCAGCAGGTCGAAGCGGCCGGGGGCGGGGTCCTTGAACTCCGGGACCAGGACCGGGACCAGGAGCAGCAGGAGCAGCATCGCGGGCACGTTGATCAGGAAGACCGAGCCCCACCGGAAGTGGTTCAGCATCAGACCGCTCATCACCGAGCCGAGGGCGATGCCGCCGGTCATGGCACCGGACCAGATGGCGATGGCCTTGCCGCGCTGCTTGTCGTCCTGGAAGAGGTTCCGCACGAGGGCCAGCGTGGAGGGCATCAGGGTCGCGCCGCCGATGCCGAGCAGGACGCGGGCCGCGATGAGCATCTCGGCGCTGGTGGCGTAGCCGGCGCCGACCGAGGCGATGCCGAAGGCGGTCGCGCCGATCAGCAGCAGCTTGCGGCGGCCGATCCGGTCGCCGAGCGAGCCCATCGTGATCAGCAGGCCGGAGAGGGCGAAGGCGTAGCTGTCGAAGATCCAGAGCTGCTGGGTGGCGCTGGGGTCCAGCTCCCGGGTGATGGCCGGGATGGCGAAGTACAGGACGGAGACGTCCATCGAGACGAGGAGCAGGGGCAGCACGAGAACGGTGAAAGCGATCCATTCGCGGCGGCCGGCGAGGCGCACTGTGGCGGCGGGGTTCGTCATGAGAAGCAATGTACAGCTGTCATAAACGCGTGTCTAGAACGACTGTGTAGAACTTCCGTCTAGGACAGCCGTCTTGCTACGGTGTGGGCATGGGACATCGCGAAGATCTGCTCGAAGGCGCCAAGAAGTGCCTGGTCGAGAAGGGGTTCGTGCGCACCACCGCGCGCGACATCGTCAGCGCCTCGGGAACGAACCTGGCGTCCATCGGCTATCACTACGGCTCGAAGGACGCCCTGCTGACCCAGGCCTTCATCGCCCTGATGGAGGAGTGGGGGGAGGTGTTCCAGGACGGCCTGGAGGGTGAGGGCGGCTCGCTGGAGCGTTTCCGCGCGATGTGGGACGGCGTGCTGGCGCAGCACGAGAAGTCGGGCCGGATCTGGGCGGCCAGCATGGAGGTGGCGCTGAGCGGGGAGCAGCGGCCCGAGCTGCGGGCCATGCTCGCGGCCTCGCAGGGGGAGGGGCGCCGGGGGCTGATCTCGATGCTGACCGGCACCCCGGAGGACCAGCTCGACGAGCGGGACGTGCGCACCCTCGGTGCCTTCTACCAGGCGCTGTTGAACGGCCTGATGATCCAGTGGCTGTTCGACCCCGAATCGGCGGCCACCGCCGAGGAGTTCACCGAGGGCATGCGGAGGGCTGCGGCGATGCTGAATCCGGCGGCGGGCGGGGACCCCGCCTAGGCGGCGCCGTCAGCCGTGCAGGCGGGAGGCCTTCAGGGCCATGTGCAGCAGCAGGCGGTCCTCGCCCTCGTCCAGGTCCAGGCCCGTGAGTTGCTCCACCCGGGCGAGCCGGTAGTACAGCGTCTGCCGGTGGATGCCCAGCGCCGCCGCCGCGCGGCCCGCCTGGCCGGCGCAGTCCAGGAACACCTCGGCGGTGCGGGCGAGTTCGCGGTGCGCCGGGCCCAACAGGGCGCGGACCGCCGGGTCGTCCACCGGGTCGGCGGCGAGGGCGGCCAGCAGCCGGTACGGGCCGATCGCCGACCACTGGGCGACCGGGCCGAGCCGGGGCTGCGCGGAGGCCGCCCGGGCCGCGGCCGCGGCCTGCTCCCAGGCGGCGGGCAGCTCCGCGAGGACCCGTACGGGATCGGCCACCCCGGCGGTCATGGCGTGCACCCCGCCCGCGCCCGCCGCGACTCCCGCGCCCGCCGCGACTCCCGCGGCGGACGGCGAGCCCCCGGCTCCCGCCGTGCCCGCCGCCGCGCGCGGCAGGAGGCGGGCCACCGCCGTCAGGGCCGGGGCCAGCGCGTCCGTCGAGCGGAGTCGGAGCAGTACCGCCAGGGCCGAGCCGCCGCCCTTGCTGCCGGGCTCCCCGCCGGGGACCACGCACACCGCCGCCGCCCCCGGCACCGAAGCCGGCGGCTCCCCCGACCACGGCGCCACGCACACCGCCGCGTGCAGCCCGTCCCCGCCCGCGCCAAGCGCGACCCGCAGCGCCGCCACCGCCATGTCCTGCTGCCAGCCCCGCGCAGCGGTGAGCACCGCCAGGAACTCCCGGGACAGGTCCGCGCCCGCCTTCGCCTCCTCGGCGAGCAGGATGCCGATCCGCTCGGCCACCTCCATGGCCGCGGCCAGCTCCGCCGCCCCGGGACCGGGCTCCTGGTCGAGGAGCCATACGTAGCCCTGCACGATCCCCCGGTACCGCACCGGCAGGCAGATCCGCCCCCGGAACACCCCGGCCTCCGGCGCCGCCGGGATCCGCACCGGGCCGGTCGCGCGGGCGATGCCGAAGCCCTCGAACCAGGAGCGGACGGCCGCCGTCGACTGGCGGGTCAGGATCGAGCGGGTCCGTACCGGGTCCATCGCCGCGTCGTCGTCACTGTCGTGGGCGCCGAAGGCGATGAGGCGGAAGTCCCGGTTCTCCAGGGTCGCCGGGGCGCCGAGCAGCGCGGAGATCTCGTCCACCAGGTCCTGGTAATCGCCCTTCACCCGGACATTCTCCCACCCGCGGACGGGCTCTTCAGACAGATGTATGAGATCCGGGACACGGATGCGTGACAGCTGTCGATGGCAGAGGATCAAAGCGATCCTTAGGTTTCACGGTGGTTTTACTTGCGGTTTCTACCGCGCTTTCTTCTGCCACCCGTTGGAGGTGCCCCGTGCTGGGTCCCGTGATCCTCGCCGCCTCGCGCAGCGACAAGATGCGCCGAATCGTCTCTGCCGCCCCGGTGACCAAGCCCGTGGTGAACCGCTTCATCCCCGGGGAGACGGTCGACCAGGTCATCCCGATCGTCGAGCGCCTCACGCAGAACGGCCTCGAGGTCACCCTCGACGTCGTCGGCGAGGACATCACCGAGGTGGCCCAGTCGCACGCCGCCCGGGACGCCTACCTCCAGCTCATCGAGCGCCTCGCGGACCTCGGTCTCGGCGAGACCGTCGAGATGTCCGTGAAGCTGTCCATGTTCGGCCAGGCGCTGGAGGGCGGCCACGAGCTGGCCCTCGCCAACGTCCGCCCGGTCGTCGAGGCCGCCGCCGCGATCGGCACCACCGTGACCCTCGACGCCGAGGACCACACCACCCTCGACTCGATGTTCGCCATCCACGAGGAACTGCGCCGGGACTTCCCGCAGACCGGCTGCGTGATCCAGGCCTACCTCTTCCGCACCGAGGCCGACGCCCGCCGGCTGGCCGCCGCCGGCAGCCGCGTCCGCATCGTGAAGGGCGCCTACAAGGAGCCCGCCGAGGTCGCGTACCAGGACAAGTCCGAGATCGACCGGGCGTACGTCCGCATCATGAAGATCCTGATGGAGGGCGAGGGCTACCCGATGATCGGGTCCCACGACCCGCGCCTCATCGCCATCGCACAGGAGCTCGCCCGGACGGCCGGGCGCAAACTGGACGAGTACGAGTTCCAGATGCTGTACGGCATCCGCAGCGAGGAGCACCTGCGGCTGGCCGCGGAGGGCCACCGGATGCGTGTGTACACCGCCTACGGGACGGACTGGTACGGCTACTTCATGCGCCGTCTCGCGGAGAAGCCGGCCAACCTGCTCTTCTTCGTCCGCTCGATGATCACCAAGAACTAGCCAAGAGCCCAAGAACCAGGTCAAGGAGTTACCAGCCCCATGGATGCTGTGACCCAGGTCCCCGCGCCGGTCAACGAGCCGGTCCACTCGTACGCCCCCGGCACCCCGGAGCGCGCACGCCTCGAAACGCAGCTCAAGCAGCTGTCCGAGAACCCGATCGACCTCCCGATGACGATCAACGGCGTCAAGCGGATGGGCGGTGGCGAGCGCTTCGACGTGGTGCAGCCGCACGACCACAAGTCGGTGCTCGGCACCTACGCCAACGCCACCCAGGCCGACGCGCAGGAGGCCATCGACGCCGCCCTCGCCGCCGCCCCGGCCTGGCGCTCGATGTCCTTCGACGACCGCGCCTCGATCATCCTGCGCGCCGCCGAGCTGCTGTCCGGCCCGTGGCGCGAGAAGCTCGCCGCCTCGACCATGCTGGGCCAGTCCAAGACCGCCCAGCAGGCCGAGATCGACACCCCGTGCGAGCTCGTCGACTTCTGGCGCTTCAACGTCCACTTCGCCCGCCAGATCCTGGCCGAGCAGCCCGGCGCGAACTCGGCCGGCGTGTGGAACCGCAGCGACCACCGCCCGCTCGAGGGTTTCGTCTACGCGATCACCCCGTTCAACTTCACGGCCATCGCGGGCAACCTGCCGACCGCCCCCGCCCTCATGGGCAACGTGGTCCTGTGGAAGCCGTCCCCCACGCAGACGCACTCCGCCGTCCTGCTGATGGAGCTCCTGGAGGAGGCCGGCCTCCCCAAGGGCGTCATCAACCTCGTCACCGGTGACGGCATCGCGGTGTCGGAGGTGGCCCTGAACCACCCCGAGCTGGCGGGCATCCACTTCACCGGCTCGACCAAGACCTTCCAGTACCTGTGGAAGACGGTCGGCAACAACATCGAGAAGTACAGGTCCTACCCGCGCCTCGTCGGCGAGACCGGCGGCAAGGACTTCGTCGTCGCGCACCCGTCCGCGGACCGCGCCGTCCTGAAGACCGCGCTGACCCGCGGCTCCTTCGAGTTCCAGGGCCAGAAGTGCTCGGCGTCCTCGCGCGCCTACATCCCGGCCTCCATCTGGAACGACGGCTTCAAGGAGGCCTTCGCGGCCGAGGTCGACGGCATCACCATGGGTGACGTCCGCGACCTGACCAACTTCATCGGCGCCGTCATCGACGAGCGCTCCTTCGCGAAGAACAAGGCCGCGATCGACCGCGCCAAGGCCGACCCGACCTGCGAGATCGTCGCGGGCGGCACGTACGACGACTCGGAGGGCTACTTCGTCCGCCCGACCGTCATCGTGTGCACCGACCCGGAGAACGAGGTCTTCACGACCGAGTACTTCGGCCCGATCCTCGCCGTGCACGTCTACGAGGACGACGCCTACGACGCCATGCTGGCCCAGATGGAGTCCGTCTCGGCGTACGCCCTGACCGGCTCGATCATCGCCGGTGACCGGTACGCGGCGGCGGACGCCATGGAGAAGCTCCGCTTCGCGGCGGGCAACTTCTACATCAACGACAAGTCCACCGGCGCCGTGGTCGGCCAGCAGCCCTTCGGCGGCGGCCGCGCCTCGGGCACCAACGACAAGGCCGGCGCGGCGACCAACCTCCAGCGCTGGACGTCGACCCGCTCCATCAAGGAGACCCTGGTCGCCCCGACCGACTACGGCTACCCCCACATGGGCTGACCCACGCCCCACTGAACCCCGCCCCCGCCCCGGTACCCCCAAGTCCGGAGCGGGGGCGGTTCCAGTTCCCGGGGCCGGTCAGACCTCGACGATGACCTGGTCGAGGGATTTGCGGATCAGGTCGGGGACCTCGCAGTCGTCGGCGGGGTAGCCGATCGGGATCACCGCGAAGGCCTTTTCGTTCTCGGGACGGTTCAGGACGTGGGAGAGGAAGCGCATCGGGCTCGGGGTGTGGATCAGGGCCGCCAGGCCGGACAGGTGGAGGGCGGACAGGAGCATGCCGACCGCGATGCCGACCGACTCGTCCACGTAGTAGTGCTTGCGCTTCGTGCCCTCCGGGCCGAGCCAGTAGCGCTGCTGGAAGACCACGACGAGGGCCGGGGCCTCCGTGAGGTGGGTCTTCACGGCGTCCGTGCCGAGGGGGCGCAGGGCCGCGAGCCACTCTTCGCCGAGGCGGCCGTCGTAGGAGAGCGCCTCCTCCTGCTCGGCGGCGGCGCGGATCCGCTGTCGGACCGCCGGGTCCTTGACCAGTACGAAGGTCCACGGCTGCTGGTGCGCCCCGGAGGGCGCGGTCGCGGCGCACGCGATGGCGTCCCGGACCACCTGCTCGGGGACCGGGTCGGGGGAGAAGTGACGTACGGTCCTGCGCTCGTCCATCCGCGCCCGCAACTCGGCGGAGCGAGCGAGGGATTCCGCGCTCGGCATCCGCTCGGGCCGGTAGGCGGCGGGGCGGTACGGCTCGCCGTGGGTGGGGGTCCATTGCCGATCGGTGGGCGACATGCAGCGAGTGTGCGGAGCCGGGCGCCCCGGTGGCCAGGGGCATGCCGGTCGATTCGTGGCGGGGACATACTGGTTCCATGACCGATACGCGGACACGCCTCGCGCACACCGCACAGTTGGACGCCGGCACGCTGAAGGAGATCCGGGCCCTGCTCGACGCGGCGTTCGAAGGGGACTTCGGCGAAGAGGACTTCGAGCACGCCCTCGGCGGGATGCACGCCCTGGTCCGGGAGGGCGGGGAGCTCGTCGCGCACGGGAGCGTGGTGCAGCGGCGGGTGGTGCACCAGGGGCGGGCGCTGAGGGTCGGGTACGTGGAGGGCGTGGCCGTACGGGCCGACCTGCGGCGGCGGGGGATCGGCGGCGACGTCATGGGCGAGTTGGAAACGATCATCCGGCGGGCCTACGTGCTCGGCGCGCTGTCGGCCTCCGACCAGGGAGCCGCGCTCTACATCGGCCGCGGCTGGTCGGTGTGGCCGGGCACGATCGGGGCCCTCTCGCCGGCCGGGCCCGTGCGTCTCCCCGAGGAGGAGGGGTCGACCTACGTCTGGGCGCCGCCCGGAGGGATCCGGCTGGACCCCTCCGGGCGGCTCGACTTCGACTGGCGTGACGGGGACGTGCTCTAGCTGCCGCTGATGCTGGCCGCGCCCGTCTCGATGTGGCCCGTGTAGCGGCGCGACCAGGTGCCGTCGGAGTCGGCCAGGACCGTGAAGTCGTACCAGCCGTTGTTGTACGCCACCGCGTTGAAGTAGTCCTCGCGCGAGGAGTTCGCCGGGACCGTGTACGTCCACGGGCCGTCCGTGCGGTAGGCGTTGGAGCGGATCGTGAAGGTGACCGGCGCGGCCGAGGTGTTCGTCATCTTGAACCAGATCGCCGTCTTTCCGATGCCCGGCTCCACCGCGAAGCGGGCCGCGACCTCGATCGCCTTGCCGGCCTTCGACGCGTCGCCGATGAAGCGGCGCAGGAACCGGTTCGGGCCGTACATCGAGATGTCGTACTTGCCGGAGCCGCTGCCGAGTCCGATGTTGAAGTAGTCCGTCGAGGTGGCACCGGCGTCCACCGTGTACTGCCAGGCCGCCGTGTCCCGGTACTGGTGCGGGTGGATCGAGAAGTGCGCGGCCTGCTTGGCCTCCGCGCCCTGGTTGGTCATCGAGAACCAGGCCAGGATCTTGCCGGCCGCCCCGAACTCGAAGCGGTCCAGATTGCCGTTCACCTGGTACGGAAGGGCTCGCGCCCGGCGGGTGCCCGGCTCCTGCGCCGGGAGGGCGTTGTCCTGCGGCACCGGGTTGGGCAGCGGGCCGCAGGTCGACTGGCCGATCACCTTGGCGGTGGACGGGAGGCCGGCCGGGACCCCGTAGACCGGGTGCGCGAAGTCGAAGACGCCGGTCAGGTCGCCGACGACCTTGCGGCGCCACGCGCTGATGTTCGGGCAGGTGGCCGGGGTGCCCAGGGCGGCGGTCCAGGTCTCCATGAAGCGCAGTACCGAGGTGTGGTCGAAGACCTCGGAGCTCACCCAGCCGCCGCGCGTCCACGGGGACATGACCAGCATCGGCACGCGGAAGCCGAGGCCGATCGGGATGCCGTCGAGGTACTCGCCGGGGGTGCCGGGCGGGGCGATCGGCGGCGGGACGTGGTCGAAGAAGCCGTCGTTCTCGTCGTAGTTGAGGAAGAGGACGGTCGAGTCGAAGACCTCCGGGTTCGCGGCCAGCGCGCGGTAGACCAGGTCCACGAAGTGCGCGCCGTCGCCGGGCGGGGCGTACGGGTGCTCGGAGAAGGCCTCGTTCGCCACGACCCAGGAGACCTGCGGGAGGGTGCCCGCGACCACGTCCGCGCGGATGGCGGCGGCGATGTCGTCGGGGGTGGAGCCGGTGACCTTCGGGACGGAGCCCATGCCGCGGTCCCACAGCGGATTGCCGGGCGCCGCGTCGGTGAACTTCTTGAAGTAGGCGAGCCCGTTGTCCCCGTAGTTGTCCTGGGCGTTCTGGTAGACCTTCCAGGTCATGCCCGCGCGCTGGAGGGCCTCCGCGTACGTCTCCCAGGTCAGCCCGGACTCGTCGCCGCCGTCCTTGCTGGAGGCGTCGATCTTGCCGCTCCACAGGAAGGTGCGGTTCGGGCCGGTCGCGCTGAGCGTGGAGCAGAAGTAGGCGTCGCAGATCGTGTAGTTGTCGGCGAGCCCGTAGTGGAAGGGGATGTCGCCCCGCTCCAGGTAGCCGAGGGTGTGGGTCTTGCCGACGCCGGCGACCCAGTTGTCCATCCGGCCCTTGTTCCAGGCGGCGTGCTGCGAGGTCCAGCTGTGCGGGAGGTCGCCGGTGCACTGGGCCAGGGTCTCGCTGTCGGCGCCGCCGGCCGCCGGGGTGGCGGACAGCTTCCAGGGGTACTGGCGGCCGCCCCAGTTGGGCTGGTTGAAGGTGCCCCAGCCGCCGGGGATGTTGCCGGCGGCGCGGTCACCGAAGCCGCGGACACCCTTCAGCTTGCCGAAGTAGTGGTCGAAGCTGCGGTTCTCCTGCATCAGGATCACCACGTGCTTCACGTCGGTGATCGTGCCGGTCGCGGCGGCCGCGGCCGCCGTCGCCGGCGCGATCGCGGGCAGGGCAGCCCCCGCCATCAGCCCGGCGCCGATTCCCACGAACCCTCTGCGGCTGATCGGTGTCACTGCCTACTCGCCTCCAACTCCAGTGCCCGGCTGGCACATTGACGGCAAGAGTGGGGGCAGCGGCCGCAAAGGTCTACATCCGTGCGGTAAGAACTCGGTGAACATCCGGCTGGCCGGATTCAGCTGTCGAGACGAACGAGCATCTTGCCTAGATTGTCCCCACGGAGCATGCCGAGGAAGGCCTCCACCGTGTGATCGAATCCCTGCACAATGGTGGTGTCCGTGCCGATCCGGCCACTGCGCAGATGGGGGACGAGGAAATCCTCCAGTTCATCCTGAAGATTGGTGTGATTGCGAACCAATACCCCTTCCAGCCGCAGCGACTTGTGGACGACCTCGAAGAGGTTGCGGGGCGCGGCGGGGGAGCGGTCGTCGTGGTACATCGAGATCCCGCCGACCCAGGCGATCCGCCCGTACTCGCGCAGCACGTCGATCGCCCCCTCCAGGTGGTCCCCGCCCACGTTGTCGACGTAGACGTCGATCCCGTCGGGCGCGGCCTTCGCTAGCTGCTCGCCGACCGGACCGTCGTGGTAGTCGAAGGCCGCGTCGAAGCCGAGCACCTCGGTGAGGTGGCGGACCTTGGCGGCCGAGCCCGCGCTGCCGATGATCCGGCGGGCGCCGAGCAGCCGCGCGATGTGGCCGGTGGCCGTGCCCACCCCGCCCGCCGCGGCGGAGACGAAGAGGTCCTCGCCCTCCCGGAGGGCGGCGGTCCGGGTCAGGGCGGCGTACGCGGTCAGGCCGGTGCCGCCGAGGATCGAGAGGTAGGCCTCCAGCGGGACGTCCGCGTGGTTGCGCAGGGTCCGCGTGCCGTCCACGCCGCGGGTGACGAGGGCGTGCGTACGCCATCCCCGCCGGTGGAAGACGAGGTCGCCCTCGCGCAGGCCGGGGTCGCGGGAGGCGAGCACGCGGCCCACCGACCGGCCCTCCAGTGGGGCGCCGAGCTCGAAGCCGTCCTCGCCGCCGTCCATCATCCCGCGGTGGTACGGGTCCACCGAGAGCAGCAGGTTCTGCACGAGGGCGGTGCCGGGCCGCGGTTCCGGGACGGGGGACTCGGCGTACGTGAAGTCGGAGGCGGCGGGGAAGCCGGTCGGGCGGGCGATCTGGTGGACGGCGCAAGCGGTGTTCGTGGTCATGGCGCCGACGCTAGGAGGGAATCACCGGGCCGGGCAGGGGGTTTGGCTCATGGAAGCCGCCGCCGCATGAGCGGCGCTCATAGAACGAGGTGAGAGGCCCATGGCAGCCGGCATCGGCGGCACCAGAACCAGCACCGGAACCAGCACCGGCACCGGAAGCGCCCGCGGAAGCGGCCCGGCCGAGCTCGCTCCGCAGGAACTGCGCATCCTGGTCGCCGTCGCCGAGACCGGTGGCTTCTCGGCCGCCGCCGTCCGGCTCGGCCTCACCCAGTCGGCCGTGTCGCACTCCGTGCGCGGCAGCGAGGCGAAGCTCGGCGCGGTGCTCTTCGAACGGGGCCGCGGCGGCGCCTCGCCCACCCGGGCGGGGGAGCGGGCCGTCGCCCTCGGCCGCCGGATCCTGCGGCTGTACGAGGTCCTCGGCGCGGAGGTGCGCGGCGCGGGCCGGGGCGGCCCGGCGGCCGGCGGGGACGCCGTGGAGGGCGTGCTCCGGATCGCCGCCTTCCGCAGCGCGGCCCTGCACCTGCTGCCGCCCGCGCTGGAACGGCTCACCGCCCGCCACCCCGGGATCCGCCCCGAGGTCCGGGTGGTGCGCGAGCTCGGCGCCGGCACGGCCGGGGAGGTGGCGGCGGGCCGCGCCGACCTCGGCATCGCCACGCTGGGCGGGTCGGACGAGTTGCCTGCGGGCCTGCTGGCCGGGGTGCTCAGGGAGGAGGCGTACGCGCTGGTCCACCCCGCCGGACACCCCGACCCGAAGTCGCTGCCCCTGCTGGACTGGGACGAGAACTGCGGCTCGTACACCCGCGCGTGGTGGCGGGCCCAGGACTGGATCCCGTGCGCCACCGTCAAGGCGGAGGACGACGGCATGGTGCTGACCATGGTGGGACGCGGACTCGGGATGGCGATCCTGCCCGAGCTGTCCCTGTGCGAGGCCACCGAGGCCGTCGACATCACCGATTTGGGCCCCCTGAGGCCGGTGAGGCAGGTGGGATACGTCACCACGCCGGAATCGGCGGCAACCCTCGCCGTCAGGGCCCTGATCAGGGAACTCCGCTCCGGCAAGAGCTGAAACGGACCCCCTGGAGGAGGCCTTCCGGGGGGTTCGGCGTCTCAGATAGTAGGAAGTCCGAGTAATTGCGGAGACAGACAGCGGGGCCTGCCCTAGCTTTGTAGAAGCCGAACGTCTCGCCGATCGGGCGAATGGCGGTCGAGAGCGCGCGCCCTGGCAGGCAACCCCTGCGGCGCATCGCTCCCCGCCTCTTCCGGCGCCTTGAAGGAACCCCTCATCCGTGGCCCCGCCACGCCGTGATCTCAAGGAGTCGATCACCATGCACACCTCCTCCTCCGCCCCCGCCGCCCGCCGCGTCCGTCGCTCCTCCACCGCCGACGCCGACCGCAAGAACGCCGCAGCCGCCCTGCAGCGCGCCCTGGACCGCCGGGACAACGGCGGGTCGACCGGCCACTGAGCAAGCGCCCTTCCGAGACATATCGCGTCCAGATGGTGGACGCGATATGTCTGAGGGCTGGGACACGGAGTACGGTTCCGACATGTCGACCAGCATCAATCTCGCAGTGATCCCCGGTGATGGCATCGGCCAGGAAGTCGTGGCTCAGGGACTCAAGGTCCTTACCGCGGTCCTGCCCCAGGATGTGAAGCTGGAGACCAAGGAATACGACCTCGGCGCCAAGCGCTGGCACCGCACCGGTGAGACCCTCCCGGACGCGGAGCTCGAAGCGCTCAAGCACCACGACGCGATCCTGCTGGGCGCCATCGGCGACCCCTCCGTCCCGTCCGGTGTCCTGGAGCGCGGTCTGCTGCTGAAGCTCCGCTTCGCCTTCGACCACTACATCAACCTGCGCCCCTCGAAGCTCTTCCCCAACACGGCCACCCCGCTCGCCGGCCGCCCGGAGATCGACTTCGTCGTGGTCCGCGAGGGCACCGAAGGCCCGTACACCGGTAACGGCGGCTCGCTGCGCACCGGCACCCCCGCCGAGGTGGCCACCGAGGTCAGCCTCAACACCGCCTACGGTGTCGAGCGCGTGGTCCGTGACGCGTACGAGCGCGCCAACGCCCGCCCCCGCAAGAAGCTGACGCTGGTCCACAAGAACAACGTCCTCGTGTACGCGGGCCACATGTGGAAGAACATCTTCGACAAGGTCGGCCAGGAGTACCCCGAGGTCACCACCGACTACCTGCACGTCGACGCCGCGACGATCTTCTTCGTCACCCAGCCCGAGCGCTTCGACGTCATCGTCACGGACAACCTCTTCGGTGACATCCTCACCGACCTGGCCGCCGCCGTGACCGGCGGAATCGGCCTCGCCGCCTCCGGGAACATCAACCCGACCGGCGCCTTCCCCTCCATGTTCGAGCCCGTCCACGGCTCGGCCCCGGACATCGCGGGCACCGGCAAGGCCGACCCGACCGCGACGATCCTCTCCGTCGCCCTCCTGCTGCGCCACCTCGGCTACGAGGCCCAGGCCGTCCGCATCGAGGACGCGGTCTCCGCCGACCTGGCCGAGCGCGACGGCACCTTCCGCTCCACCGACGCGATCGGCGACGCCCTCGCCGCTCGAGTAGCCGGCTGACCCGGCAGCTCCACCTCCAGGAAGCCGCCGGGTCGCATTCCAGGACCCGGCGGCTTCTCCTGTGCGGCCCCGGGTGCCACCATCTCCCCTGGGCCGCAACACCCCGTTTCTCCGAACTGACCTCGCGCGGGATAATCGAACGCGAGGCCGCGGACTTCGGGGAAGCTCGGACGTCCTAGTAACTAGTACGCATGAGCGCGGTCCGCCATACACAACGGTGAAGGACAAGCACTCATGACGACGCCCACGATCGAGCTCAAGCCCTCCTCGAACCCGCTGTCCGACGCGGAGCGCGAGGCGATCCTG
Source organism: Streptomyces sp. NPDC048337 (assembly GCF_043201175.1). Taxonomy (NCBI): domain Bacteria; kingdom Bacillati; phylum Actinomycetota; class Actinomycetes; order Kitasatosporales; family Streptomycetaceae; genus Streptomyces; species Streptomyces sp. NPDC048337. The sequence goes on along the minus strand of NZ_JBICYR010000016.1, from coordinate 11,754 downwards.
GCCAGCCCCGGCTTCGGCCGCCACTTCACCGACCACATGGTGACGATCAAGTGGACCGAGGGCCGCGGCTGGCACGACGCCGAGCTGGTCCCGTACGCGCCGCTGTCGATCGACCCGGCGAACATGACGCTGCACTACGCGCAGACGATCTTCGAGGGCCTCAAGGCCTACCGCCAGCCCGACGGCACCGTCGCCACCTTCCGCCCCGAGGCCAACGCGGAGCGCTTCCAGTCCTCCGCCCGCCGCATGGCGATGCCGGAGCTGCCGGTGGACCTGTTCATCGCCGCCTGCGACGCGCTCATCAAGCAGGACCGCGCCTGGGTCCCGGACTCCGGTGAAGCCTCCCTCTACCTGCGGCCGTTCATGTTCGCCTCCGAGGTCGGCCTCGGCGTCCGCCCGGCCAACGAGTTCCTCTTCATCGTCATCGCCTCGCCCGCCGGTGCCTACTTCCCCGGTGGCGTCAAGCCCGTCTCCGTCTGGCTCTCCGAGGAGTACGTCCGCGCCGCCAAGGGCGGCACCGGCGCCGCCAAGACCGGCGGCAACTACGCGGCCTCCCTCGTCGCCCAGGCCCAGGCGGCCTCGCACGGCTGCGACCAGGTGGTCTGGCTCGACGCCGTCGAGCACCGCTGGATCGAGGAAATGGGCGGGATGAACCTGTACTTCGTGTACGGCCAAGAGGATGGAGCACAGCGCATCGTCACCCCCGAGCTCACCGGCTCGCTCCTCCCCGGCATCACCCGCGACTCCCTCCTCACCATCGCCCGTGACCTCGGCTACACCGCCGAGGAGGGCCGCATCACCACCGAGGACTGGCAGCGCGACAACGCGAACGGCACCCTCACCGAGGTCTTCGCCTGCGGCACCGCCGCCGTCATCACCCCGGTCGGCTCGGTCAAGTCCGAGCGCGCCGACTGGATCCAGGGCGACGGCGAGCCCGGCCCGGTCACCATGCGCCTGCGCAAGGCTCTCCTGGAGCTCCAGACCGGCCACGCCGCCGACCACCACGGCTGGATGCACCCGCTGGGCTGAGCCCGGAGGCGACCGAGAGGCGACCGATCGGTACGGGCCTAATCTGGAGAGGGGTCCCGTACCGAGGTGGTGTGCGATGTCCGAGGCAAGCAACTACTGGGCTTCCGGCAACTGGAAGGTCTCCGAGGGCAAGGAAGACGAGTTCGTCGACCGTTGGACGGCCTTCCTGACCTGGACCAAGGAAGCGAACGAGGGCTTCCTCTTCGCCCGCTTGATCCGTGACCTGGGAAACCCGGGCCACTACGTGTCCTTCGCCTCCTGGCACGACGTGGAGGCGATGAAGGCCTGGCAGGACAAGCCCGAGTTCGCCGAGTACTTCGGCGGCTGCCGCGCGCTGTGCGAGGACATGCAGGGCGGCGGCTTCTCGCTGGCGCGAGCGGTCGACGCCTGAGGCCCGCCCGTACGTACGAAGGCCCGCACCCCGGAGATCCGGGGCGCGGGCCTTCCGCGTGTACGGGGCGACTCAGGCGGCCGCGGTCACCGGCTCCGGCTCCTCGGCGGGAACGGTCGCCGGGGCGGTGCGGGCGGTCAGCGCGAGGTAGACCAGCCCGCCGGACAGGCCGGAGAGGATGAAGGAGCAGTCCACGCCGCCGGTGAGGGCGAGCAGCGGGCCCTCGTAGAAGGGGGTGGTCACGGCGAGGACGCCGACGCCGGCGCCGACGGCCCAGGAGACGGTGGCGGCCGGGTTCCAGCCGCGACGGTACCAGTAGATCCCGCCCACCGAGCGGCGGTTGAAGACCTGGAGGGCGTCGGCGTCGTACTGCCCGCGGCAGCGCACGTAGCCGATGAGGGTGATCACGGCCCAGGGCGTGCCGATCGCGGTCAGCAGCAGGACGAAGGAGGTCATCGCGGACTGCACGTCCCACTCGAAGGAGCCGAAGAAGACGAACGCGGTGGCGACGACGGCGGCGATCACGGTGGCCTTCGTGCGGGTGGCCTTGGGCACGATGGCGTCCAGGTCGAGGCCCATGGAGTAGAGCATCAGCCCGGCGTTGCCCACCGAGCCGGCCGCGGCGGCGGCGAGCAGCGGGATCAGGTACCAGAACGGCGCGGCCTCCACGAGTGGCCCGGCGTAGTCGGCTCCGGCCTTGGCGGCGAGGGCGGTGTAGGTACCGAAGAGCTGCGGTATCAGCAGGCCGATCAGCAGGCCCAGGCCGGTGGCCCAGAACACCTTGCGGGAGCTGTGCCTGCTGGGGGAGATGTAGCGGGTGTAGTCGCCGAGCAGGGTGATGAAGGCGACGGGACCGCTGAGGCCGGCGGCGACGGCCGCGAGCAGCCAGGTCGGCCAGAAGGAGCCGAGGAGGAGGGGGGTCTCCGGCGGCGCGGCGGTGGTGAAGTCCGGGGCGTAGGCGAAGAAGCCCACGGCCAGCAGGATCACCATGCCGATGGAGAGGACCTTGCTCATGCGCAGCAGCAGTCGGTAGCCGAAGACGGCCCCGACGACGGTACACGCGGCGAGTACGCCGTACATCGCCGCCCGCGAGACGCCCGTGTCCGGGAGCCCGGTCAGCCGGGAGAGGGTGCCCACCATCACGTCGCCGCCGATCCACAGCGTGAGCGCGGTGTAGCCGAGCGCGAGCAGCAGCCCCACGATCGAGCCGACCAGCCGTCCGCGCACGCCGAACTGGGCGCCGCTGGAGGTGGACAGATTGGTGGCGGTCCTGAGGGAGACCAGCGCCAGCGGCGCGGTGAAGGCGATGCCGACCAGGGTGCCGGTCACGATGGCGGTGACCGAGGGCCACAGGCCCAGCCCGAAGGACGGGGGCAGCCAGCCGAAGACGATCACGCCGAGGCAGAGATTGGAGCCGAGCAGGATCGAGATCAGGTCACGGGGACCGCTCGTTCGCTCCTCTTCCGGGATGGTGTCGACTCCGCGCTGTTCGATGGGCATGGGGGGACTCCCTTGGCAGGGCGGGGATGGTTGCGCATTAATTTGAGCGACACTCAATGTGACTCACGCCCTGCCCGCAGGTCAATCATTCCCAGCAAGGAAATGAAGAGTTAGAGTGATGCTCTAACCCATCGAGTCAAAAGGTGGTGGATCGCCGTGCGGCTGACCCCTACGGAGCGCGACCGGCTGCTGCTCCGCAGCGCAGCGGAACTGGCCAGGGCCCGTCGGGCCCGGGGCCTCAAGCTCAACGTCCCGGAGGCCACCGCGCTGATCGCGGACACGGTCTGCGAGGCGGCGCGCGACGGCAAGCGGCTGGCGGAGGCCATCGAGGAGGCCCGTAGCGTGCTGGGCCCCGACGACGTCCTGCCCGGCGTCGCCGACGTCGTCACCGAGGTGCACGTGGAGGCCGTCTTCGACGACGGATCCCGTCTCGCGGTGGTCTCCGCGCCCATCCAGGGCGCGGCCTCCCTCGGCGACGACGCCCCCGGCGCGGTCGTCCCCGGCCCCGGCGCCCCCCAGCCGGAGCCCGTGCTCCACCTGCGCGTGCGCAACACGGCCTCCGTGCCGGTGAGCGTGACCTCGCACTTCCACTTCTTCGAGGCCAACCCCCGCCTCGACTTCGACCGCGCCGCGGCCTACGGCATGCGGCTGTGCGTGCCGGCCGGCTCGTCCGTACGGTTCGACCCCCACGGCGAGGGCGAGGTCGGGCTGGTCCCGATCGGCGGCGACCGGATCGCCGTCGGCTTCGCCGGGCTGGTGGACGGACCCCTCGACGCCCCCGGCGCCAAGGAAGAGGCCCTGCGCAGGGCCGCCGCCTGCGACTACCTCGGCGTACGTGAAATCGGCAGCGAAGGAGCACGGGCATGAGCCGCCAGACCCCCCACAGCGACCACTGTGCGCCGGGCAGCCGGCACATCGACCCGCACGAGTACGCCTCCGTCTTCGGCCCCCGCGCCGGGGACCGGGTCCGGCTCGGCGATTCCGGGCTGACGGTCCGGGTGGAGTCCGACGCGCAGAAGCCGGGCGACGAGTTCCTGGCCGGTTTCGGCAAGACCGCGCGTGACGGCCTGCACCTGAAGGCCGCGGCGGTGCGCGAGACGTGCGACGTCGTCATCAGCAACGTGCTGGTCATCGACGCCGTCCTGGGCATCCGCAAGGTGTCCATCGGCATCCGCGAGGGCCGTATCCACGCGATCGGCCGGGCCGGCAACCCCGACACCCTCGACGGGGTCGACGTGGTGGTCGGCACGGGCACGAGCATCGTCTCCGGCGAGGGCCTGATCGCCACCGCCGGCGCCGTCGACACCCACGTGCACCTGCTGTCCCCGCGCATCATGGAGGCCTCGCTCGCCGCGGGCGTCACCACGGTCATCGGCCAGGAGTTCGGCCCGGTCTGGGGCGTCGGCGTCAACTCCCCGTGGGCCCTGAAGCACGCCTTCAACGCCTTCGACGCCTGGCCGGTCAACATCGGCTTCCTGGCCCGCGGCTCCTCCTCGGACGCCGCCCCCCTCGTCGAGGCCCTGGCCGAAGGCGGCGCCTCCGGCTTCAAGGTCCACGAGGACATGGGCGCGCACACGCGTGCCCTGGACACCGCCCTGCGGGTGGCCGAGGAGCACGACGTACAGGTCGCGCTGCACAGCGACGGCCTCAACGAGTGCCTCTCGGTCGAGGACACCCTGCGTGTCCTGGAGGGCCGTACGATCCACGCCTTCCACATCGAGGGCTGCGGCGGCGGGCACGTCCCCAACGTGCTGAAGATGGCGGGCGTGCCGAACGTCATCGGCTCCTCCACCAACCCCACCCTGCCCTTCGGCCGGGACGCGGTCGCCGAGCACTACGGCATGATCGTCTCCGTCCACGATCTCAAGCCGGACCTCCCGGGCGACGCCGCCATGGCCCGCGACCGGATCCGGGCCGGGACGATGGGGGCCGAGGACGTCCTGCACGACCTGGGCGCCATCGGCATCACCTCCTCCGACGCCCAGGGCATGGGCCGCGCGGGCGAGACCATCCGCCGCACCTTCGCCATGGCGGCGAAGATGAAGGGCGAGCTGGGCCCGCTGGCCGGCGACGGCGAGGGCGACGACAACGCCCGCGTCCTGCGCTACATGGCCAAGCTGACCATCAACCCCGCCATCGCCCACGGCCTGGCCCACGAGATCGGCTCCATCGAGGTCGGCAAGCTCGCCGACATCGTGCTCTGGCGCCCCCAGTTCTTCGGCGCGAAGCCCCAGCTGGTCCTCAAGTCCGGCTTCCCGGCCTACGGAGTCACCGGCGACCCCAACGCCGCCACCGACACCTGCGAACCGCTCGTCCTGGGCCCGCAGTTCGGCTCGTACGGCGCCACGGCCGCCGACATCTCCGTGGCCTTCGTCTCGGCCGCCGCGGCGGCCCTCGGCAGCGACGAGATGCCGACCCGCCGGCGCCGGGTGGCCGTCCGCGGCACCCGCGGCATCGGCCCCAAGGACATGCTCCTCAACTCCCGGGTGGGCGCGGTCGATGTCGACGCGCGCAGCGGCCTCGTCTCCCTCGACGGGGAACCGCTGCGCTCCGAAGCCGCCGAGTCGGTCTCCCTCAACCGCCTGTACTTCCTGTAAGGACCTCCTGCCATGACTGCACAGCCCGTGAACGCCGGATTCCGGATGCCCGCCGAGTGGACCCCCCACGAGCGCACCTGGATGGCCTGGCCCAGCCCCAACCCGACCTTCACCAACGAGCAGGAGCTCGCCGAGGCCCGCCAGGCCTGGGGCGCCGTCGCCCGCGCGGTGCGCACGTACGAGCCCGTGACCCTCGTGGTCTCGCCCGGTGACGCCGAGAGCGCCCGCGCCATCGTCGGCGACGACATCCAGCTGGTCGAGCGGGAGCTCGACGACGCCTGGATGCGGGACATCGGCCCGACCTTCGTCACCAACGACGCCGGCGAGCTGGCGGCCGTCGACTGGACCTTCAACGGCTGGGGCGCCCAGGAGTGGGCCCGCTGGGACCACGACTCGAAGATCGCCCGCCACATCTCCGACGTGGTCGGCACCCGTACGTACAGCACCCCGCTGGTCAACGAGGGCGGCGCGATCCACGTCGACGGCGAGGGCACCGTGCTCCTCACCGATACCGTGCAGCTGGGCAAGGGCCGCAACCCCGACTGGACCCGCGAGCAGGTGGAGGCCGAGATCCACGCCCACCTGGGCACCACCAAGGCCATCTGGCTCCCGTACGGCCTCGCCGGCGACTACGGCACCTACGGCACCCAGGGCCACGTCGACATCGTCGCCGCCTTCGCCCGTCCGGGCGTGGTCATGGTCCACACCCAGCCCGACCCGGCCCACCCGGATCACGAGCGCTGCAAGACCATCGCGGCCATCCTGCGCGCGTCCACCGACGCCCAGGGCCGGCAGCTGCAGGTCGTCGAGATCCCCGCGCCGACCGTGCTGGAGGAGGACGGAGAGTGGGTCGACTACTCGTACATCAACCACTACCTGTGCAACGGCGGCGTGGTGCTGTGCTCCTTCGACGACCCGCGCGACGAGGAGGCCGCCGAGATCTTCCGCGGACTGTTCCCGGAGCGGACCGTGACGCTCGTTGACGCACGTACGATTTTCGCCGGGGGTGGCGGTATCCACTGCATCACCCAGCAGCAGCCGAAGGTCTGACCTTCGGCATTCGGACAAGGAGTGGGCCCATGGCGGCGGGTGGAGTACCGGTACGGGCGGCGCGCAAGAACGCGCCCCCGCGCGAGGACGTACTCGCCGCCGCCATGGCCACGATCGCCGAGCGGGGCCTGGAAGGCCTGACCATGGCCGGTCTGGGCCGCGAGGTCGGCATGAGCAGCGGCCACCTCCTCTACTACTTCCGCAGCAAGGACGAGCTCCTGCTGCAGACCCTGGAGTGGAGCGAGGCGGCGCTGGGCGACCGGCGCCGGGCCCTGCTGTCCCGGCGCGCCCCGGCGCGCGAGCGGCTCCGGGAGTACGTGGACCTGTACGTGCCCGAGTACGCCCGGGACCCGCACTGGACCCTGTGGCTGGAGGTCTGGAACCGCTCCCAGAACGCCGGACCGGAGGAACGGGACCGGCAGGCGGCCATCGAGGGCGCCTGGCACCGGGACCTGGTGGCCCTGCTCGCCGAGGGCATCTCGCGCGGGGAGTTCCGCCCGGTCGACGCCGACCGCTTCGCGGCCCGCACCAGGGCCCTGCTCGACGGCTTCAGCATCCAGCTGGCCGTGGGTCTGCCGACGCTGGACCGCGAGGAAATCCTGAACCACGTCCGCGAGTACCTCACGGAAGGCCTCGGGTCCGGCCCCGCCGAATCCAGCCCCGCCGGCGTTTGAGGCGCGGGGGTCCGGGGGCAGCGCCCCCGGCAACGGCGCCGCACCCGAACCACACCCGCCACCGGTCCGCATCGTGAGATCCGCGTCCACCCGCGGCGAGCGGTATGGCACACTGCGAGCGTGCCTGCTCAGCTCATGATTATCGCCAGCAGCGCGCCGGTCCTCAGTGACCGCTGAACCGTGGAAGACCTTCGCGGGAAGCGGCCACCGTGCCCCAGACCCGCGCGCAAACCTCTCGCACCCGCGAGAGGTTTTTTCGTTTCCCGGCCTCATCCTGCCGGGCCGTGAACGCGCGCGATGATGGGGGCAGTGGATCCCGGGATTCCGGAACCACTCATCCGACAGGAGTCAGATCAGCATGACGACGACACCAGAGGCGGCAGCAGCGGTCCTCGACGACAGCTTCCACGTCTTCGACACCACCCTGCGCGACGGCGCCCAGCGCGAGGGCATCAACCTCACGGTCGCCGACAAGCTGACGATCGCCCGGCACCTGGACGACTTCGGGGTCGGCTTCATCGAGGGCGGCTGGCCCGGCGCCAACCCCCGCGACACCGAGTTCTTCGCCCGCGCCCGTGCCGAGATCGACTTCAAGCACGCCCGGCTGGTCGCCTTCGGCGCGACCCGGCGGGCGGGCGGCTCGGCCGCCGAGGACCCGCAGGTGCGGGCCCTGCTGGAGTCCGGCGCCCCGGTGATCACGCTCGTGGCCAAGTCCCACGACCGGCACGTCGAGCTGGCTCTGCGCACCACGCTGGACGAGAACCTGGAGATGGTCCGGGACACCGTCTCCTACCTGGTCGCACAGGGCCGCCGCGTCTTCGTCGACTGCGAGCACTTCTTCGACGGCTACCGCGCCAACGCCGAGTACGCGAAGTCCGTCGTACGCACCGCGCACGAGGCCGGCGCCGACGTCGTCATCCTCTGCGACACGAACGGCGGCATGCTGCCCGCGCAGATCACGGCGACCGTCGCCACCGTCCTCGCGGACACCGGCGCCCGCCTGGGCATCCACGCCCAGGACGACACCGGCTGCGCCGTCGCCAACACCCTGGCCGCCGTCGACGCCGGCGCCACCCACGTCCAGTGCACCGCCAACGGCTACGGCGAGCGGGTCGGCAACGCCAACCTCTTCCCCGTCGTCGCCGCGCTGGAGATCAAGTACGGCCGCAAGGTGCTCCCCGAGGGCGCGCTGGCCGAGATGACCCGGATCTCGCACGCCATCGCCGAGGTCGTCAACCTCACCCCCTCCACGCATCAGCCGTACGTGGGTGTCTCCGCCTTCGCGCACAAGGCCGGCCTGCACGCCTCGGCCATCAAGGTCGACCCCGACCTCTACCAGCACATCGACCCCGAGCGGGTCGGCAACACCATGCGGATGCTCGTCTCCGACATGGCCGGCCGCGCCTCCATCGAGCTCAAGGGCAAGGAGCTCGGCGTCGACCTCGGCGGGGACCGCGCGCTGATCTCCCGGGTCGTGGAGCGGGTCAAGGAGCGCGAGCTCCAGGGCTACACGTACGAGGCGGCCGACGCCTCCTTCGAGCTGCTCCTGCGTGCCGAGGCCGAGGGCCGGGCCCGCAAGTACTTCCGCATCGAGTCCTGGCGCGCGATCGTCGAGGACCGCCCTGACGGCACCCACGCCAACGAGGCCACGGTGAAGCTGTGGGCCAAGGGCGAGCGGATCGTCGCGACGGCGGAGGGCAACGGCCCGGTCAACGCCCTGGACCGCGCCCTGCGGGTCGCGCTCGAACGCTTCTACCCCCAGCTGGCCAAGTTCGAGCTGGTCGACTACAAGGTCCGCATCCTGGAGGGCAAGCACGGCACGGAGTCCACGACCCGCGTGCTGGTCGCCACCACGGACGGCGTCCGCGAGTGGTCCACGGTGGGCGTGGCCCCGAACGTGATCGCCGCGTCCTGGCAGGCCCTGGAGGACGCCTTCACCTACGGCCTCCTCCACGCGGGCGTCGAACCGGCCGAGTAACAGCCCTCCGCCGCTCCGGACCCCGCCGGGCCTCCGTCCCGGCGGGGTCCGACGCCGTTCGGGGATGGCCTTATGTCCAGCTCACACAGGAAAATCCCGGTTCGGGTAGCGTCATGGGTATGAGGACCAGGCTTATATCCGTACGTCTTGGATCGGTGCTCTCCGGTCTGCTGCTGGCCCTGTCCGCGACCGCACTCGTGGTCGCCCCGCAGGCGTCCGCCGCCACCGGGGTCGCCGCCGTGGGGGAGGCCCTCAAGAAGGGCCCGGTGTATGTCGATCCCCGCGCCGAGGCGCAGCTGCCCAAGGCGGAGGCGGACGCGCTCGCGCAGAAGATCAAGGACGCCGGGAAGCCGGTGTTCGTCGCCGTGCTGCCCGCCACGGCCGAGTTCCCCCAGGACAAGGTGCTCGGCGCCGTCCGGGCCGAGACCGGGATCACCGGGCTCTACGCGATCCGGCTCGGCGACGGATTCAACGCGGGCGCCGACAAGGCCGTCATGCCGCAGAACGCCGTACGCAACCTCACCGAGGCCGTGAAGACCGGCACCCCGGTGGACGCGAGCACCCAGCTCAACAACTTCGTCGACCAGGCACTGAGCCAGGCCAAGGGCAGCGCCCCGGCCTCCTGGGGCAGCACCGGCGCCGACGGGGGCGCCCCGGTCGGCGGGCTGATCACCCTCGGTGCGGTGGCCGCGATCGGCGGCGGCGGAGCCTACGCGCTGGTCCGCCGCAACCGGAAGAAGAAGGAAGAGGCCCGGCGCGAGGCCATCGAGCGCCTCAGCGTCGTCGTCGACGAGGACATCACGGCCTTCGGCGAGGAACTGGACCGGCTGGACTTCCACCCCGGCGAGCCCGGCGCCGACGACGCGATGCGCAAGGACTACGAGCAGGGCCTCGACTCCTACGAGAAGGCCAAGCAGATCATGGCCTCGGTCGAGCGCCCCGAAGAGGTCCGGGGCGTGACCCAGGCATTGGAGGACGGCCGCTACGCCCTGGCCTGCCTCGACGCGCGCCGGCAGGGCCGTCCCGTGCCCGAGCGCCGGCTGCCCTGCTTCTTCGACCCGCGCCACGGGCCGAGCACCGAGGACACCGACTGGGCCCCGGCGGGCGGCGCGGCGCGCACCGTGCCCGTCTGCACCGCGGACGCCGTACGGCTGCGCGACGGCCAGGACCCGGCGGTCCGTACGGTCGACACCGAGCGCGGACCGCGCCCCTACTACGACGCCGGCCCGGCGTACGGTCCCTGGGCCGGCGGCTACTTCGGCGGCGGCATCCTGCCCGGCCTGCTCATGGGCACGATGCTCGGCTCGATGATGTCGAGCCCCGCCTACGCCTCGGACTTCGGCGGCGGCGACTACGGCTCCGGCTTCGAGGGCGGGGACGTCTCCGGGGCCGACTTCAACCCGTCCGACTTCGGCGGCGGGGATTTCGGCGGCGGATTCGACGGAGGCGGCGGCTTCGACGGCGGGGGCGGCTGGTAGCCGCCCCCGGTCACCCGGGTCGAGCGCCCCGTCAGGCCTGCTTGACGGCGGAGATGTCGAAGGTCAGCTTCACCTTGTCGCTGACCATCACCCCGCCGGCCTCCAGGGCGGCGTTCCAGGTCAGGCCCCAGTCGGAGCGCAGGATCTCGGCGGAGCCCTCGAAGCCCACGCGCTCGCTGCCGTAGACGTCGGTGGCGGAGCCGTTGAACTCCAGGTCGATGGAGAGCGGGCGCGTGACGTCCTTGATCGTCAGCTCGCCGGTGATGCGGTAGGTGTCCCCGCCTACCCGGCTCGCCTCGGTGGAGCGGAAGGTCATCAGGGGGAAGGCCTCGGCGTCGAAGAAGTCCGCGCTTCGCAGGTGGCCGTCGCGGTCGGCGATGCCGGTGTCGACGGAGGCGATCTTCACGTCGATGGAGGCGGTGGAACGGGAGGGGTCGGCGCCGTCCAGGTACAGGGCGCCCTCGTGCTCGGCGAAGCTGCCGCGGACGTTGGTGACCATGGCGTGGCGGACGGTGAAGCCGATGCTGCTGTGGGCGGCGTCGATGACGTAGTCGCCAGTGAGGGCGGCCAGGGCCGGGTCCACTTCGAGCGTGGAGACGGCGGCGGTGGCGCCTTCCTGGAGACGCGCGGTCTGCGTGGTCTGGCTGCGGCGGGTGAAGAGACCCATGACTTGCTCCTCGGTAACGATTCTGTTGAATCTTTAACAATGTCAACGAGAACGACGCTAGACCCATTCCGTTCAAATTTCAACATCTTGGCATCGTGTCCCCCCGATTTGTGGAAGCACCACAAAGGACGAAGGCCCCGTATGGCGGAGTCCGCGCAACCCTCGGCGGCACTGTGCGGGCCGGACAGCTGATGACACCGGAGACTGTGCGGAATGAACGGAGGTTTTTCATCGCCCACTTCGTAAGGTCGGTACATGACCGTTGTGGACCAGACCCCGAGCGAGCCCACGGATGCCCGTGGGCGCGTGGCCGAGCTGCACTCGCTGCGTGAGCAGGCGCGGCGCGGCCCGAGTGACCGTGCGACCGAGGCCCAGCATGCGAAGGGCAAG
>NZ_JBICYR010000015.1:141116-197291 GCF_043201175.1 Streptomyces sp. NPDC048337 | reverse complement strand
GCGACCAAAACGCCCCGCCCGCACCCCCGCCCACCGGACCCCACCCCCGCCTCCGACCCCCTGCCCCCGGCTCCCGGCTCCCGGCCCCACCCCCCGGCCCCCGCCTCCGACCCCCTGGCCCCCTGCGCCTGGCCCCCGGCCCCACCTCCGACCCCCCGGCCTCCGGCCCCACCCCCGGCCCCGCCTCCGACCCCCTGCGCCCGGCCCCCGTCCCGCGGCCCCACCTCCGGCCCCGCCCCCGGCCCCCGCCTCCGACCCCCCGGCCCCCGGCCCCCGGCCCCCGGCCCCCGGCCCCCACAGCAACCGCACCAGCCCCCGCCCGCCCCGGCATCGACGGACAAAGTCCGGCGTCAAGAAGGGCCACGCGTTCAAGAGGTGGGACAGGGGTCCTGGTCCGGGGGTGGGGAAGATACGGTGAGGGGACCATGAGCGCATCGCAGACCTCCGACGTCCCCACCCTCCTCGTCAAGATCTTCGGCAAGGACCGTCCCGGGATCACCGCCGGGCTGTTCGACACCCTCGCCGCCTACTCCGTCGACGTCGTCGACATCGAGCAGGTCGTCACCCGTGGCCGCATCGTCCTGTGCGCCCTCGTCACCAAGCCCACCACCGGCTCCGAGGGCGAGCTGCGGGCCACCGTCCACAGCTGGGCCGAGTCGCTGAAGCTGCAGGCCGAGATCCTCTCCGGTACCGGTGACAACCGGCCCCGCGGCAGTGGCCGTTCCCACGTCACCGTGCTCGGGCACCCCCTCACCGCCGAGTCCACGGCCGCCATCGCCGCCCGGATCACCGCGACCGGCGGCAACATCGACCGTATCTTCCGGCTCGCCAAGTACCCGGTGACGGCGGTGGAGTTCGCCGTCTCCGGCGTGGAGACCGAGCCGCTGCGCACCGCGCTGGCCACCGCCGCCTCGCACATCGGCGTCGACGTGGCCGTGGTCTCGGCCGGGCTGCACCGCCGCGCCCAGCGGCTGGTGGTCATGGACGTGGACTCGACCCTGATCCAGGACGAGGTCATCGAGCTCTTCGCCGCGCACGCCGGCTGCGAGGCCGAGGTCGCCGAGGTCACCGAGCGCGCCATGCGCGGCGAGCTGGACTTCGAGCAGTCGCTGCACGCCCGCGTGGCGCTGCTGGCCGGCCTGGACGCCTCGGTCGTGGACAAGGTGCGGGCCGAGGTGCAGCTGACCCCGGGTGCCCGGACCCTGATCCGCACGCTCAAGCGGCTCGGCTACCAGGTGGGTGTGGTCTCCGGTGGCTTCACCCAGGTGACGGACGACCTCCGGGAGCGGCTGGGGCTGGACTTCGCCTCCGCCAACACCCTGGAGATCGTCGACGGGAAGCTGACGGGCCGGGTCACCGGCGAGATCGTGGACCGGGCGGGCAAGGCCCGGCTGCTGCGCCGGTTCGCCGCGGAGGCCGACGTACCGCTGTCCCAGACGGTGGCGATCGGCGACGGCGCCAACGACCTGGACATGCTGAACGCGGCCGGCCTCGGCGTGGCCTTCAACGCCAAGCCGGTGGTCCGCGAGGCCGCGCACACGGCGGTGAACGTGCCCTTCCTGGACGCGGTGCTCTACCTGCTCGGGATCACCCGCGAGGAGATCGAGGCCGCCGACCTCGCCTGATTGGTACGACATCGCGTGAGCGGGACCCGGCTGCCGGGTCCCGCTCACGCGTACGGCTGCGTACCGCCGGTCAGTGCTCCTTGGGGGTCCAGAAGTCGAGCAGCGTGCCCACACCGTGCTCCAGGGACTTCCACGAACCGTTGAAGGAGACGACGGCGAGGGCCGCGGTCGGGAATCCGGTACGGGTCATCCGCGCCAGCGTGTCCCCCTCGGCGCGCCCGGCGAGGGCGTCGGCCAGGGCGTGCATCCCGGGGTTGTGGCCGATGACGAGGAGGTTGTCGACCTCGTCGGAGGTCTCGTTCAGCAGGGCGATGAGCTCGCCCAGCGAGGCGTCGTAGAGCCGCTCCTCGTACGAGGTCTTCGGCCGGTGCGGCAGCTCCTGGACAGCGAGCTTCCATGTCTCGCGCGTGCGGGCGGCGGTGGAACAGAGGGCCAGGTCGAAGGCGATGCCGGTTTCGGCGAGCTTCAGACCGACGGCCGGCGCGTCCTTGCGGCCGCGCTCCGCCAGCGGGCGGTCGTGGTCGGAGACCTGGGGCCAGTCGGCCTTGGCGTGCCGGAGGAGGGCGATCCTGCGGGGTGTGTCGGCGCTCATGGCTCCCAGCTTCGCATGAAACGGGCCACGGGGCGCAGGGTGTTGAGAGGCCGCACCCGCCGGTGTGACGCACCCCGGCGCACGCGGGCGCTCAGCCCACGGCGCGCAGGAACTGCTGGGTGACGTGGAGCAGCCCGGAGGCCTCTCCGGACTCGGCGTGGGCCTCGCCGGATCCGGCGAGGAGCAGCAGGAGGAGGCCGAAGGCGAGGGCGGGCAGGGCCAGGGCCCACCAGTGCAGGCGGGCTTCGGCGGCGCCCGCCCGGGCGGCGGGGCCGGGGCGGGTCGGGAGGGACCGGGTGTGCGTGGGGGCCGACATGGCCGCCTCCGTGGGTGTGCGGGTGGGCTGGCTCGCTGTCTTCGAATCTATGGATCCGAGGCAGCGGTCCCCATCCGGGGCGCACCCCAGTTCACCCTGAGCCTGGCCCCCTAGGGGTTGGTGGGGTTAGCCCTACCCACCCCCCGGGGGGGTCCGCGTCACGGGGAGGCGAGCGTAGCGATCACGGCGATGATCACGGTCACGAGGAGCATCCCGCCGAGCACGAGGCCGAGCTTCTTGTGGCCGTTCTGCGGGTTCGGTTCGAGTACGGGCGACATGCCGATCAGTCTCGCATGCCGCATTCGTCCTCGATCGTGCGGTCCCGGCCGGCCAGGACGCCCAGGCAGATCTGCGGGACGAGCAGTCCGGCCATCAGGGCGAGGGGCAGGTCCCAGCCGCCGCTGTGCTGGTAGAGGGTGCCGATGAGGAGGGGGCCGGGGATGGAGATGAGGTAGCCGGTGCTCTGGGCGAAGGCGGAGAGCTTGACGACGCCGGCCGGGGACTTGGCGCGCAGGCCGATCATCGTGATGACGAGGGGGAAGGCGCAGTTGGAGACGCCGAGCAGGAGCGCCCAGGCCCACGCGCCGGCGGCCGGGGCGAAGTAGAGCCCGAGGTAGCCGGCGAGGCCGAAGAGGCCGAGGGTGACGGCGATGGGGCCCTGGTTGCGCATCCGGCCGGCGAGGCCGGGGATGACGAAGGCGAGCGGGACGCCCATGACCATGGTGACGGCGAGCAGCACGCCGGCGGTGGAGGCGGAGACCCCGGCGTCGCGGAAGATCTGCGGGAGCCAGCCCATGGTGATGTACGCGCCGGTGGCCTGGAGGCCGAAGTAGCAGGCCAGGGCCCAGGCGGTGCGGCTGCGGACGACGGACGGCCCGGCGCTCTCGCGCACGGCGGCGGGTGCGGCGGCCTTCTCGCGGCGGCTCACGGCGGCGACGGGCAGCCAGGGCGGTACGGCGACCAGCGCGAGCACGGCCCAGATCAGCAGGCCGGTGCGCCAGCTGCCGCCGAGGGCGTCGGTCAGCGGGACGGTGGCGGCGGCGGCGAGCGAGGTGCCGGCGGCCAGCGCCATGGAGTACAGGCCGGTCATGGTGCCGACGCGGTCCGGGAAGTAGCGCTTGACGATCACCGGGAGCAGCACGTTGGTCAGGGCTATGCCCGCCAGGGACAGGGCGCTGGCGGCGAGGAATCCGGCGGCGTTGTGCGTGAAGGGGCGGATCAGCAGCCCGGAGGCGACGGCGGCCATGCCGGCGCAGACGACGGCGGCGGGGCCGAAGCGGCGGGAGAGCCGGGGCGCTGTGACGCCGAAGACGGCGAAGCAGAGGGCGGGCACGGAGGTGATCAGTCCGGCGACGGTGCCGCTCATGCCGAGGCCGGTGCGGGCCTCCTCGAAGAGGGCGCCGAGGCTGGTGATGGCGGGCCGCAGGTTGAGGGCGGCGAGCACGATGCCGACGATGAGGACCGGGCCGAGCCAGGCCGGCTGCGGCGTCGCCCGCAGGGTGGGGGCGGCGGGCGCGGCCTCGCCGGTGGCCTGCGGGGAGGGCTGTTCGGCGGCCTGCCGGGCGGGCTTGTGGCCCCCGGCGGGTCGGTCGAGGGTCTGGATTTCTTCGTCGGACATTCAACCATCATAGAATCATGGGATGATTGGTTGTCCAGTACCGGCAGTGCCCGCATCCGAGAGGACCCCATGCCGCTGACCTCGCCCCGGCGCTCCGCGCTCGTCGATCAGGTGATCGCCCAGCTGCGCAACCAGATCACCTCCGGCGAGTGGCCGGTCGGCGCCCGCATCCCCACCGAGCCGGAGCTGGTGGAGCTGCTCGGCGTCGCCCGCAACACCGTGCGCGAGGCCGTACGGGCGCTGGCGCACAACGGCCTGCTCGACATCCGCCAGGGCTCGGGCACATACGTCCTCGCCACCAGCGAGCTGGCCGGGGTCATGCACCGCCGCTTCGCGGGGGCCGAGCCCCGGCACATCGCGGAGCTGCGCTCGACGCTGGAGTCCTCCGCGGCGCGCCTCGCGGCGGAGCGGCGGACCGAGCGGGACCTCGTACAGCTGGACGCGCTGCTGGCGCGGCGCGAGGAGGCCTGGGCGAGCGGGGACGCGGAGCTGTTCGTCGCGGCGGACGTGAGCCTGCACATGGCCGTGGTGACGGCCTCGCACAACGACGTGCTGATCGAGCTGTACGCGGACCTCGGCGACCTGGTGGCGGACTGGCTGCGCACGGACGTGGGCACGGAGCTGGACCCGGCCGCGCATCTGGACCACGCCCGGCTGATCGAGGCGATCCGGCGGGGGGACGGGGACGCGGCCGCGTCGGAGGCGGCGGGCTATCCGTTCGCCTGTCTCGGCCGGGACGCGCGGTAGGTCCCGCTCACGGACGCTGGTGGCTGACCCAGGCCGAGCGGACCTCCTTCCAGCAGCGGCTGGCGAGCTCGATGCGCCCGGCGGGGCCGACGGCCACGGGGGCGCCGTCGCCGTCCACGTCCCACCAGCGGTCGCACTCGACGTGCAGACGCACGAGGTCGGTCTCCGGGTAGCCGTTGTGGCAGTGCGCCGTCACCGACGAGCCGTTGATCTCGATGTCGCAGTCCGCGCCGAAGAGCTCCTGCGGGGCGGGGCGCGCGGGCTGTACGGGTGGCTCGACGGGGATCTCCGCGAGGTCGACGACGGCTGGGGACCCCGCCTCGGGGCCGGGAGCCGGCTCGCCGACCGCGGGCCGGGCGGCCGCCCCCGGGACCATGAGTCCCGTCAGGATCACCGAGGTGACCAGCAGTGATACCGCTCGGCTCGGCCTCGCGCGCACTCCCGTACCTCCTCCCCGCAGGAGCCGGGAAGATCCCGACTCGGCCAGTTTGCAGGCATCTGTCCCGGTTTTCGACTCGGGAAGATCCGGTCGGCCGGTGAACATACGATCGAACGCGCCGCCGCGGCTTCTCCCTTACTCGCGAAAACGGCGGCGGCCGCGCCTCCCGGAAGGGAAGCGCGGCCGCCGCCGTGCGTACGGACGCCAGGGGCCGTCAGGCGCCCATGGCGTGCAGGCCGCCGTCCACGTGGACGATCTCGCCGGTGGTCTTGGGGAACCAGTCCGACAGCAGGGCCACGACACCGCGGCCCGTCGGCTCCGGGTCGCTCATGTCCCACTCCAGCATGGAGCGGTGGTTCCAGGTGTCCGCCAGGTCGGAGAAGCCCGGGATGGACTTGGCGGCCATCGAGCCGAGCGGACCGGCCGAGACCAGGTTGCAGCGGATGTTCTCCTTGCCCAGGTCACGGGCGAGGTAGCGGCTGGTGGCCTCCAGCGCGGCCTTGGCCGGGCCCATCCAGTCGTACTGCGGCCAGGCGAACTGCGCGTCGAAGGTCAGGCCGACGACGGCCGCGCCCTCCGCCGGGAAGAGCGGCTTGCAGGCCATGGTCAGCGACTTCAGCGAGAACGCCGAGACGTGCATGGCGGTGGCGACCGACTCGAACGGGGTGTTCAGGAAGTTGCCGCCGAGGGCGTCCTGCGGCGCGAAGCCGATGGAGTGCACGACGCCGTCGAGGCCGCCGAGCTCGTCGCGGACGAGGCCCTCCAGGCGGGCCAGGTGCTCGTCGTTGGTGACGTCGAGCTCGATCACCTTGACCGGCTTGGGCAGCTTCTTGGCGATGCGCTCGGTCAGCGACGGGCGCGGCCACGCGGTGAGGATGACCTCGGCACCCTGCTCCTGGGCCAGCCTGGCGGTGTGGAAAGCGATGGACGACTCCATCAGCACACCGGTGATGAGGATGCGCTTGCCCTCGAGAATTCCGCTCATGGTGATCAGTGACCCATGCCCAATCCGCCGTCAACGGGAATGACGGCTCCTGTGATGTACGCGGCGTCGTCGGACGCCAGGAAGCTCACGGCTGCCGCGATCTCCTCGGGCTGCGCGTAGCGGCCGAGCGGCACCTGGCCCACGATGCCCGCGCGCTGCTCGTCGGTGAGCACCTTAGTCATGTCCGTGTCGACGAACCCGGGCGCGACCACGTTGAAGGTGATGTTGCGGGAGCCCAGCTCGCGGGCGAGGGAGCGGGCGAAGCCGACCAGCGCGGCCTTGGAGGCGGCGTAGTTGGCCTGGCCCGCCGAGCCCAGCAGGCCGACGACCGAGGAGATCAGGACGACGCGGCCCTTCTTGGCGCGGAGCATGCCGCGGTTCGCGCGCTTGACCACCCGGAAGGTGCCGGTGAGGTTGGTGTCGACGACCGAGGCGAAGTCCTCCTCGGACATGCGCATCAGCAGCGTGTCCTTGGTGATGCCGGCG
Organism: Streptomyces sp. NPDC048337; assembly: GCF_043201175.1. Taxonomy (NCBI): domain Bacteria; kingdom Bacillati; phylum Actinomycetota; class Actinomycetes; order Kitasatosporales; family Streptomycetaceae; genus Streptomyces; species Streptomyces sp. NPDC048337. The sequence goes on along the minus strand of NZ_JBICYR010000015.1, from coordinate 190,483 downwards.
TTGGCCACGAGCACCTCGACCGCGCCGTGCGTGTCCTCGATCTGCTTGTAGGCCTGCTCCACCTGCTCGGAGTCCGTGATGTCGCAACGGACCGCCAGGACGCCGAGCGCGGTGAGCTCCGCGGGCGGCTCACCCGACCGGTACGTGATCGCGACCTTGTCGCCGGCCTCCGCGAAGGCTCGGGCGATGGCGAGGCCGATGCCCCGGTTACCTCCGGTGACGAGAACCGAGCGGCTCAACGGATCACCCTTTCGCTAGCGGTCTGAATACCGAAAACCTATAGGCCGCACCCGTCGTACGGAGAATCGACCTCCGACAGGGCCTTGCGACGGGCTCTGTCGAGTCCCTACAGAAAGATGTAGGCACAAGGGCCCCGAGCGCGACATGATCGGGGCGACCGGCCCCGACCCCGGGAGGACTTCCGTGCCCCATTCCATCGACGCGGCTTTCACCGCGCTCCCCTTGCGGGCGCTCGCCGACGCGGCGCTCGCACGGGCGCGCGCGCTGGGCGCCGAGCATGCCGATTTCCGGCTGGAGCGGATCCGCAGCGCCTCTTGGCGGCTGCGCGACGCCAAGCCCTCCGGCGGGTCCGACACCACCGACCTCGGGTACGCGGTCCGGGTGGTGCACGGGGGCAGCTGGGGCTTCGCCTCCGGCGTGGACCTGACCATGGACGCCGCCGCCCGGGTGGCCTCGCAGGCCGTGGCCATGGCGAAGCTGTCGGCGCAGGTGATCAAGGCGGCCGGTTCCGACGAGCGGGTGGAGCTGGCCGAGGAGCCGGTGCACGCGGACCGCACCTGGATCTCCGCCTACGACGTGAACCCCTTCGACGTGCCGGACACGGAGAAGGCGGCGCTGCTCGCCGACTGGAGCACGCGGCTGCTGGCGGCCGACGCGGTCACGCACGTGGACGCCTCGCTGCTCGCCGTCCACGAGAACAAGTTCTACGCCGACACCGCGGGCACCACGACCACGCAGCAGCGGGTGCGGATCCACCCGCAGCTCACGGCGGTCGCCGTGAACGAGGTCACCGGCGAGTTCGACTCGATGCGCACCATCGCCCCGCCCGCCGGGCGCGGCTGGGAGTACCTGACCGGCACCGGCTGGGACTGGAACTCCGAGCTGGAGCAGATCCCCGAGCTGCTCGACGAGAAGATGCGGGCACCGAGCGTGGAGGCGGGTCGCTACGACCTGGTGGTGGACCCGTCCAACCTGTGGCTGACCATCCACGAGTCCATCGGCCACGCCACCGAGCTGGACCGGGCGCTGGGCTACGAGGCGGCGTACGCGGGGACCTCCTTCGCCACCTTCGACCAGCTGGGCAAGCTCCGGTACGGCTCCTCGATCATGAACGTGACGGGTGACCGCACCGCCGAGCACGGGCTGGCCACGATCGGCTTCGACGACGAGGGCGTCGAGGCGCAGAGCTGGGACCTGGTCAAGGACGGCACCCTGGTCGGCTACCAGCTGGACCGGCGGATCGCGAAGCTGACCGGACTCGGGCGCTCCAACGGCTGCGCCTACGCCGACTCCCCCGGGCACGTGCCCGTGCAGCGCATGGCGAACGTGTCGCTGCAGCCGGATCCGGGCGGGCTGTCCACCGAGGACCTGATCGGAGGGGTGGAGCGCGGGATCTACGTGGTCGGCGACCGCTCCTGGTCGATCGACATGCAGCGCTACAACTTCCAGTTCACCGGGCAGCGGTTCTTCCGGATCGAGAACGGCCGGCTGGCCGGGCAGCTGCGCGATGTCGCGTACCAGGCCACGACCACCGACTTCTGGGGCTCGATGGAGAAGGTCGGCGGTCCGCAGACCTACGTCCTGGGCGGCGCCTTCAACTGCGGCAAGGCCCAGCCGGGCCAGGTCGCGGCGGTCTCGCACGGCTGCCCGTCCGCGCTGTTCCGCGACGTGAACATCCTGAACACCACGCAGGAGGCCGGCCGATGAGCGGTGACCGTCAGCACGGGATCTGCCGGGGGTCCGGGGGTTGTCCCCCGGAACAGCACAGTCTGAACACCACGCAGGAGGCCGGCCGATGAGCCGTACGAAGCCCCACGAGATCGTCGAGCGGGCGCTGGAGCTGTCCACCGCCGACGGCTGTGTCGTCATCGCCGACGAGGAGTCGACGGCCAATCTGCGCTGGGCGGGCAACGCCCTGACGACGAACGGCGTGACCCGCGGCCGGACCCTGACCGTCATCGCGACGGTCGACGGCAGGGAGGGGACGGCCTCGGGGGTCGTCTCGCGCTCCGCCGTCACCGTGGAGGACCTGGAGCCGCTGGTGCGTGCCGCCGAGGCGGCCGCGCGCGGGGCGGGTCCGGCCGAGGACGCCCAGCCGCTGGTGACCGGGACCCCGGTGTCGCCGGACTTCGCCGACGCCCCGGCCGAGACCTCCTCGGCGGTGTTCGCGGACTTCGCCCCGGCCCTCGGCGAGGCCTTCGCCCGGGCGCGGGCGGGCGGCCGGGAGCTGTACGGGTTCGCCAACCACGAGCTGGTGTCCACGTACGTCGGCACCTCCACGGGCCTGCGGCTGCGCCACGACCAGCCCAAGGGCACCCTGGAGCTCAACGCCAAGAGCCCCGACATGCAGCGCTCGGCCTGGGCCGGCCGCGCCACCCGGGACTTCAAGGACGTGGACCCGACCGTTCTGGACGCGGAGCTCGCCGTCCGCCTGGGCTGGGCGGAGCGGCGCGTCGAGCTGCCCGCCGGACGGTACGAGACGATTCTGCCGCCCACGGCCGTGGCCGACCTGCTGATCTACCAGATGTGGTCGGCGGCGGCGCGGGACGCGGTGGAGGGCCGGACGGTCTTCTCCAAGCCCGGCGGCGGCACCCGGCTCGGCGAGAAGCTCTCCGAGCTGCCGCTGACCCTGCGCAGCGACCCGAACGCGCCGGGGCTGGAGTCGGCTCCGTTCGTGGTCGCGCACAGCTCGGGGGACGACGCCTCGGTGTTCGACAACGGCCTGCCGGTCCCGGCGACCGAGTGGATCCGGGACGGCGAGCTGGCCCGGCTGACCACGACCCGGCACACCGCCGCGCTGACCGAGCTGCCGCTCTCCCCCGCGTTCGGGAACCTGATCCTGGAAGGCGGCGGCGACAAGTCGCTGGAGGAGATGGTGGCCGCCACCGAGCGGGGGCTGCTGCTGACCTGCCTCTGGTACATCCGCGAGGTCGACCCGGCCACCCTGCTGCTCACGGGCCTGACCCGGGACGGCGTGTACCTGGTGGAGAACGGGCAGGTCACGGGCCAGGTCAACAACTTCCGGTTCAACGAGTCCCCGGTGGACCTGCTGTCGCGGGCCACCGAGGCGGGCCGGACCGAGAAGACCCTGCCGCGCGAGTGGGGCGACTGGTTCACCAGGGCCGCGATGCCGGCGCTGCGTATCCCGGATTTCAACATGAGTTCGGTCAGCAAGGGCGTCTGACCCACCTAGACTGACCTTGGCAATTCCAGACATCAAAGGAGTCGAGAGACCGTGACGGACATCGTCGACGAACTGAAGTGGCGCGGGCTGTTCGCCCAGTCCACCGACGAAGAAGCGCTGCGCAAGGCGTTCGCGGACGGTCCTGTCACGTTCTATTGCGGCTTCGACCCGACGGCCGCCTCGCTGCACGTGGGGCACCTGGTCCAGGTGCTCACCGTGCGGCGGCTCCAGCTGGCCGGGAACCGGCCGCTGGCGCTGGTCGGCGGGGCGACCGGGCAGATCGGTGACCCGCGGCCGACCGCGGAGCGGACCCTGCACGACCCGGAGACCATCGCGAACTGGGTGACGCGGCTGCGCACGCAGATCGAGCCGTTCCTGTCCTTCGAGGGCGAGAACGCGGCGGTCATGGTGAACAACCTGGACTGGACGGCGGGCATGTCCGCCATCGAGTTCCTCCGGGACATCGGCAAGCACTTCCGCGTCAACAAGATGCTGACGAAGGACTCGGTCGCCAAGCGGCTCGACTCCGACCAGGGCATCAGCTACACCGAGTTCAGCTACCAGATCCTGCAGGGCATGGACTTCCTGGAGCTGTACCGGCGCCACGGCTGCGTGCTCCAGCAGGGCGGCTCCGACCAGTGGGGCAACCTGACGGCCGGTCTCGACCTGATCCACCGTCTGGAGCCGGGCGCGGTCGTGCACGCGCTGGCGACGCCGCTGATGGTCAAGGCGGACGGCACCAAGTTCGGCAAGTCCGAGAGCGGCGCCGTCTGGCTCGACCCGGAGATGACGACCCCGTACGCGTTCTACCAGTTCTGGCTGAACGTGGACGACCGGGACATCTCCACCTACATGCGGATCCTGTCCTTCAAGTCCCGTGAGGAGCTGGAGGAGCTGGAGGCGCAGACCGCCGAGCGTCCGCAGGCGCGCGCCGCGCAGCGGGCGCTGGCGGAGGAGCTGACGACGCTGGTGCACGGCGCCGACCAGTGCGCCGCCGTGATCGCCGCGTCGAAGGCGCTGTTCGGCCAGGGCGAGCTGGCGGACCTGGACGAGGCCACGCTGGCCGCGGCCCTGTCCGAGCTGCCGCACGCCCAGGTGGCGGAGCTCGGCCTGGTCGTGGACCTGTTCGCCGAGACCGGCCTGGTCGCGAGCAAGTCGGCCGGGCGCCGGACCGTGAAGGAGGGCGGGGCCTACGTGAACAACGTGAAGGTCACGGCCGAGGACGCGGTCCCCGCCAAGGGGGACCTGCTGCACGGCCGCTGGCTGGTGCTGCGCCGGGGCAAGAAGAACCTGGCCGCGGTCGAGGTCACCAGCGCCTGACACCTGACGCCTGATGCCTCGCGGGGCACAAGGAAGCACGGCGAAGGGGCCGGTCGGACGCCATTGTCCGGCCGGCCCCTCCGCCGTGCCCCGGGTCGGGGCCGCTACGTCATCTGCTTCCTGCCGCCGCGGAGCGCTCCGTAGACCATGTCGCCGACACCGACGACGAGGACCGCTCCGGCAAGCTGCAGCAAGTGCCGGATCCAGTCGATGCCCCGGGTGTCCTCGACGCCGATCCAGCGCGAGACGGCGTTGCCGAGGATGGCGCCGGCGATGCCGAAGAGGGTGGTCAGCCACAGGGGCTGGTGCTGCTTGCCCGGCAGGATGGCCCGGGCTATCAGGCCCAGCACGAAACCGACGATGATCGCCCACAACCATTGCATGTCGAGCCTCCTCGTGGCGCGTTGTGCGCATGTGGGCCCAGTCTCGACGCGTGGCACGTACGGCGCATTTCGGGCAGCTCCATTCGAGGGACACCCCCTCTCCTCGCGGCCGGGGCGGCGGCGTACCGTGGGAGGGTCCGGGCCGGGGAGTGTCCGGCGGCTGATCGGGTGGTGGAGCGTGGAGCGGACGAAGCGGCAGAAACGGAACGGGGCCGAGGTCTTCCGGATCACCGGGGCGCGGATGGGTCTCGCCGAGGACGTACGGGGCCGCCAGCGCCGCTACGTGGTCTCGATGGCCATCAGAACCCTGTCGGTCATCGCGACCGTGGTCTTGTGGAACGTGCAGCGGCCGGTGGCGATCGTGACGCTGATCGCCGGCGCCCTGCTCCCCTACGTCGCCGTGGTCATCGCGAACGCGGGGCGCGAGTCGGCCCCCTCGCTGCCCTCGAACTTCATCCCGGCTCCCGTCCGGCCGGCGCTGGACTCGGGAAACCTCAAGAAAAGCTCAGATCAATCATGAAGTTCCGGTGCACCGCACCGGGTCCTGCGTGACATACTGCCTACGCGCTCCGCATCCCCCGTCGGAGCGACGGACCGACGCCGGGCAGCTCCCCCCGTGGCTGCCCGGCGTCGCCTTTCCGTTCCGGCGGTTTGTAGGGTTGAGGCGTGACCTCCCCCGATACCGAAACCCCCACCTGTTCCGCCAAGGGCTGCCGCGACGCGGCCGTATGGGTCCTGGCGTGGAACAACCCGAAGCTGCACACGCCGGAGCGGCGCAAGACGTGGCTGGCGTGCGAGGAGCACCGCGAACACCTCTCCCAGTTCCTGGGGGTCCGCGGTTTCCTCAAGGACGTCGTGAAGCTCGACGAGTGGGTGCAGCCGGAGGGCTCGGAGCGTTAGCGGCCGAGCCGGGGTCTAGCCGCCGATCGCCGACATGGGGCGGTCGGGCTGGAGGAAGGACGGGTCGTCGAGGCCGGACCCCGCCTTCTTGCCCCACATCGCCAGCTTCCACAGCCGGGCGATCTCCTCGTCCGGGGCGCCCGAGCGCAGGGCGGAGCGCAGGTCGGACTCCTCGGTGGCGAACAGGCACGTACGGACCTGGCCGTCGGCCGTGAGCCGGGTACGGTCGCAGGCGCCGCAGAACGGGCGGGTGACCGAGGCGATGACTCCGACGGTGGCCGGGCCGCCGTCGACCACCCAGCGCTCGGCCGGGGCGGAGCCGCGCTCCTCGGCGCCTTCCTCGGTGAGCGTGAAGCGGGTGCGCAGGGACTGGAGGATGTCCCCGGCGGTGATCATGCCGTCGCGCTTCCAGCCGTGCTGGGCATCGAGGGGCATCTGCTCGATGAAGCGGAGCTCGTACTCGTTCTCCACGGCCCAGGCCAGCAGGTCGGGGGCCTCGTCGTCGTTCAGCCCCGGCATCAGCACGGCGTTGACCTTGACGGGGGTCAGGCCGGCATCGCGGGCCGCCGCCATGCCGTCGATGACGTCCTTGTGCCGGTCACGGCGGGTAAGGGTCTTGAACACCTCGGGCCGCAGGGTGTCCAGGGAGACGTTCACCCGGTCCAGGCCGGCGGCCTTCAGGGCCTGCGCGGTGCGCTTGAGGCCGATGCCGTTGGTGGTCAGCGACATCTTGGGGCGGGGCTCCAGGGCCGCGCACCGCTCGACGATCCCGACCAGGCCGGGGCGGAGCAGCGGCTCGCCGCCGGTGAAGCGCACCTCGGTGATCCCCAGCTGCGTGACGGCGATGCGGATCAGCCGGACGATTTCGTCGTCACTGAGCAGGTCCGACTTCCCGAGCCACTGCAGTCCCTCCTCGGGCATGCAGTACGTACAGCGCAGATTGCACCGGTCGGTGAGCGAGACGCGCAGGTCAGTGGCCACGCGGCCGTAGGTGTCGAGAAGCACTGTGGGCCCCCTCCCCTGTCCGGAAGTAGAGGTACGCGCGAGATTGGATCTACCTCACGCGTTCTATTTCGAGATTACGCGACGCGTGTGTCGTCCAGAGGTGCCCGAATGAACGAGACGTTACGTGGCCGCGTCGTAGGGAACTACGACGCGGCCACGCTCGGTATTCGGACGATCTCAGTGCGCCCCTGTTCCGGTGAGGGAGCGGACCTCCAGCTCGGCGAACTTCTCCGGGTCCGCCTCTTCCTTGGACAGGACGGTTCCCAGCCATCCGAGGAGGAAGCCGAGCGGGATGGAGATGATGCCCGGGTTCTCCAGCGGGAACCAGTAGAAGTCGGCGTCCTTGAACATCGAGGTCGGCTTGCCGGAGACGACCGGCGAGAAGAGCACAAGGCCGACCGCCGCGATCAGACCACCGTAGATGGACCACAGCGCGCCCTGGGTGGTGAAGCGCTTCCAGAAGAGGCTGTACAGGATCGTCGGCAGGTTGGCGGAGGCGGCGACGGCGAAGGCGAGCGCGACGAGGCCGGCGACGTTCATGTCGCGGGCCAGGGCGCCCAGGAAGATGGCGACGGCGCCGATGACCACGGTCGACCAGCGGGCGGCGCGCACCTCCTCCTGCTCGGTGGCCTTGCCCCTGCGGATGACGTTGACGTAGATGTCGTGCGCGAAGGACGAGGAGGAGGCCAGGGTCAGGCCCGCGACCACCGCGAGGATGGTGGCGAAGGCCACCGCGGAGATCACCGCGAGCAGGATCGCACCGCCGGTGGAGCCCGCGCCGCCGCCGATCTCCTGGGCGAGCAGCGGGGCGGCGGTGTTGCCGGCCTTGTTGGAGGCCAGGATGTCGGCCCGCTTGAGCAGGGCGGCGGCGCCGAAGCCGAGGGCGATGGTCATCAGGTAGAAGGCCCCGATGATGCCGATGGCCCAGTTCACGGACTTGCGGGCGGCCTTGGCGGTGGGGACCGTGTAGAAGCGGATCAGGATGTGGGGCAGGCCCGCGGTGCCGAGGACCAGGGCGAGGCCCAGCGAGATGAAGTCCAGCTTGGTGAGCGAGTCCTTGCCGTACTTCATCCCCGGCTCCAGGAACTTGGCGCCCTGTCCGCTGTTCTCGGCGGCCTGCCCCAGCAGGGCGGAGATGTTGAAGTTGAACTTCAGCAGCACCAGGAAGGTGATCAGCAGGGCGCCCGCGATCAGCAGCACGGCCTTGATCATCTGGACCCAGGTGGTGCCCTTCATGCCGCCGATGGTCACGTAGACGATCATCAGGACGCCGACCAGCGCGACGACGGCGACCTTGCCGCCGTCGCTGGTGATGCCCAGGAGCAGCGAGACGAGTACGCCCGCGCCGGCCATCTGGGCGAGCAGGTAGAAGATCGAGACCACGATGGTGGAGGTGCCGGCGGCGGTACGGACGGGCCGCTGGCGCATCCGGTACGCGAGGACGTCGCCCATCGTGTAGCGGCCGGAGTTGCGCAGCGGCTCGGCGACGAGCAGCAGGGCGACCAGCCAGGCGACGAGGAAGCCGATGGAGTAGAGGAAGCCGTCGTAGCCGAAGAGGGAGATGGCTCCGGCGATGCCGAGGAAGGACGCGGCGGACATGTAGTCGCCGGAGATGGCCAGGCCGTTCTGGAAGCCGGTGAACTGGCGGCCACCGGCGTAGAAGTCGGCGGCGTCCTTGGTCTGGCGGCCGGCCCAGACCGTGATGATCAGGGTGGCGACGACGAACAGCCCGAAGAGGGTGATGATCAGCGGACGGTGTTCGGTGGCGCCCGCGGCGACCGTCGTCAGGGGGAGCGCGGCGCTCACTCTCCGGCCTCCATCCGCTGCTTGATGGCCGACGCCTTCGGGTCGAGCTCGGCGGCGGCGTGCCGGGAGTACCACCAGGCGATCAGGAAGGTCGTCGCGAACTGGGCGAGGCCGAGGACGAGCGCGACGTTGATGTTGCCGAAGAGCTTCGTCCCCATGAAGCCGCCCGCGTAGTTGGACAGCAGGACGTAGAGCAGGTACCAGGCGATGAAGGCCACGGTGAGTGGGAAGGCGAAGGAGCGGTAGGAGCTGCGCAGTTCGGCGAACTCCGCGCTCTGCTGGACGTGTCCGAACTCTTCGGCCGTGGGGCCCGCCAGGGGCGTTCCCGCGCCGCCCGGCGGCGGCGCTGCTTCGGTGGTCACGGGGGGCTCTCCTTGTGACGCGGGTGCGGTGGGGACGACGGACAAAACAACCTCCGTGTGGGGGGACGGTGGTGCTGATCCCCCCTGTCAACGGCACGGACGGCGTGTCGGGACGGTTCAACACCCACTGATTGTTTGGAAACTGATGTCTCGAACTGATGGCGCGGAAGGGAACAGCGGCGCTAGGTTCCCTTGTCATGAACCCGTCCGTCGTGACCGCGACCGGACGGCTTTTTCAAGGATGATCTGGAGAACCCATGGCTCATCTGGGATCCGGCCGCCGGCGTGCTCTCGCCGTTCCGGTCGGCCTGGTGCTCACCGCATCGCTCGCCTTCCTGCCCTCGGTGTCGGCCTCCGCCGCCCCGCTCGGCAACACGGCGGACGCGGCCACGGCCTCGAAGGCCGACACCACCGGCCCCAAGCTGTCGTACGTGGCGAACCTGACCGCGTACGGGACGGTGAAGCAGGCGAAGAAGGCCATCGAGCGCGCCGGTGGAACGGTGGTGACGTCCTACGATCAGATCGGGGTCGTCGTCGCACATTCCCAGAACCCGGACTTCGCCAAGCAGCTGCGGACGCAGCGCGGCCTCTTCGTGTCGGTGGGCGCCACCCGTACGGCCCCCCTCCAGACGGTGCAGACCACCGAGGAGGGTTCCACGCAGCGGCTGAGCGAGGCGGACGCCGCCAAGGCGGCGGCGACGGCGCAGGAGGGTCAGGAGCCGCTGGAGCCCAACCAGTGGGACCTGCGGACGATCAAGGCCGATCAGGCTCACAAGATCAACGATGGCAGCCGGAACGTCACGGTGGGCGTCATCGACACGGGTGTCGACGACACCCACCCGGATCTCGCCGCGAACTTCTCCAAGGAGCAGTCGGCCAACTGCGTGGGCGGTGTCGCTGACACCACCGAGGGCGCCTGGCGCCCGTACCCGGACGGCAGCGACCACGGCACGCACGTGGCCGGCACCATCGCGGCCCCGCGCAACGGCGTCGGCGTCAGCGGTGTGGCGCCCGGCGTGAAGGTGGCCGCGATCAAGGTGAGCGAGCCCGGCACCAGCCTCTTCTTCACCGAGGCGGTCGTCTGCGGCTTCATGTTCGCCGCCGAGAAGGGGATCGAGGTGACCAACAACAGCTACTACGTCGACCCCTGGCTCTTCAACTGCAAGACGGACGACGACCAGAAGGCGCTGGTGGAGGCCATCGGCCGGGCCAGCAAGTACGCCGAGCGCAAGGGCGTGCTCAACGTGGCCTCGGCGGGCAACTCCAACCAGGACCTGGCCGCCGACTCCCTCACGGACGACACCAGCCCGGACGACGCCACCCCGGTGCCGCGCACCATCGACCCGAAGGTCTGCCTGGACCTGCCCACCCAGCTCCCGGGCGTGGTCACGGTGTCGGCGACCGGTGACAAGGGCTTCCGGTCGTACTACTCCAGCTACGGCCTCGGGGTCGTGGACGTCGCCGCCCCCGGTGGCGACAAGTGGCAGATCCCGGCCACGCCGGACGCCAACGGCCGCGTGCTGTCGACCGTGCCGGGCGGCGGCTACGGCTACAAGCAGGGCACCTCGATGGCCGCCCCGCACGTCGCGGGCGTCGCGGCCCTGCTCAAGAGCGCGCACCCGGGAGCCACCCCGTCGCAGATCCAGGCGATGCTCAAGGGCCAGGCCACGAAGACGGCCTGCCCGGCGCAGATATACGACAACACCGGCGCGCTGATCAACGCGACCACCTGCGCGGGCAAGTGGGGCCAGACGGGCTACTACGGCTACGGCGTGGTCGACGCGCTGAAGGCCGTCAAGTAGTCGCCCGAGCAGTCGGCCGACACGCGAACGGGCCGGGCGGGGAACACCCCGCCCGGCCCGTTCGTCCGTTCACCGGGTCAGGGCTTGATCAGCACCTTGAGCGCGCTGCGGTCGTCCATCGCGCGGTAGCCGTCCGGGACCTCGTCCAGGGACACGGCCCGGTCGAAGACGGGAGCCGGGTCGATCGCGCCGCTCAGCACGTCCTCCAGCAGCTCCGGGATGTAGGCGCGGACCGGGGCCACGCCGCCGCGCAGGGTGATGTTGCGGTCGAACATGACGCCGAGGTCGAGTCCGGTGCCGCTGCCGTGCGGGACACCGACGTAGCCGATGGCGCCGCCGTCGCGGGTGATGTTCACGGCGGTACGCATGGACTGCTCGGTGCCGACCGCCTCGATGACGGCGTGCGCGCCCTGGCCGCCGGTCAGCTCGCGGACGGCCGTCTCGGCGGCCTCGCCGCGCTCGGCGACGACGTCGGTGGCCCCGAAGAGCTTGGCGATGTCCGTACGGGCGCTGTGGCGGCCCAGCGCGATGATCCGGTCGGCGCCGAGGCGCTTGGCGGCGAGGACGCCGCACAGGCCGACCGCGCCGTCGCCCACGACGGCGACGGTGGAGCCCTTGCGCACGCCGGCGCCCAGGGCGGCGTGGTGGCCGGTGCCCATCACGTCGGAGAGCGCGAGCAGCCCGGTCAGCAGGTGGTCGTCGGAGGCGGCCGCGGCGGGCAGCTTCACGAGCGTGCCGTCGGCGTGCGGGACGCGGACGGCCTCGCCCTGGCCGCCGTCGTGGCCGACCGAGCCCCAGAAGCCGCCGTGTACGCAGGAGGTGTACAGGCCCTCGGAGCAGTAGTCGCAGGTGCCGTCGGACCACATGAAGGGGGCGACGACGAGGTCACCGGCGTTGAGGCCCGACACGGCGGAGCCGGTCTCCTCGACGATGCCGAGGAACTCGTGGCCGATGCGCTGGCCGGGCTGCCGCTCGGCCTCGCCGCGGTAGGCCCACAGGTCGCTGCCGCAGATACAGGCACGCAGGACGCGGACGACGGCGTCCTCGGGTCGCTGGATCGCAGCGTCGGGCACCTCCTCCACGCGGATGTCGTGCGGGGCGTGGATGACGGTGGCGCGCATGGTGGTGCAGTCCTCCGGCTCGGGGATGGTTGAGTCTTGTAAGACCTCCCCTACCGTACGCCTGCCTCGCGGGTGAGCGTGCCGGTGGTCAGCAGGTACTGGGCGGCGATGTAGGTGACCATGATCCAGAAGTCGGGGCGCGGCAGCTGGGGCCACTCGGCGACACCGGTGGCGATGAGGGTGTCGGAGAGCAGGAACAGCGCCCCGCCGATCCCGGCGGTGCGGCCGAGGGCGCTGGAGCGGTAGGCCATGGCGGTGAGCAGCAGGCTGTATCCGGCGACGGGGATCCGCAGATCGGCCGGCAGGTCCGCCCAGAGCAGGGCGACGGTCCCGATGAGGGCGAGTCCGTACGCGCCTCCGAGCAGCGGGTTCGTGGTGCGCCGGCCGAAGAGGACCAGGTAGCAGACGTGCCCGGCGGCGAAGGAGCCCATGCCGAGGAGGAAGGCGGGCTCGGCGTCGAAGAGCAGGGCGAGGTCCCCGCCCCAGCCGAAGAGCAGGGCGGCCACCAGCAGGCGGGGCCCGCCGCGCGTGATCACGTACGCGACGAGCAGCGGCATCAGCAGCGGCTTGGCGAGGACGTGGCCGAGGTGCCAGTGGGCGAGCAGCGAGCCGAGGTCGACGGCGGTGGCCAGGGCGAAGCCCGTGAGGGCGGCCCGGGCGAGGCGGTCCCGGCCGTCGGCCGGGGCCTGGTCGGCGGCCCAGGAGGGGCCCTGGCGCCCCGGAGACCCTGCGGCGCTCACGCGGCACGCTCCGGACCGGCGGGAGCGGGCGCGGGGCGGGTCCGGGAGGACGCGCGGAACTCGGTGACGCTCACGCGCCGGCCTCCCGTCCGGAGGACCGGCCCTCGGCAGCGACAACCGCGGCCGAAGCCGCGACCGGGGCCGGGGTCTGGGTCTGCTGCCCGGCCCGGGAGGGCACGGGTTGCCAGCCGGGGCCGCGGAAGACGCGGCCGGCGCGCTCGCGCCAGTTGTCGGCGGCGCGGACGTCGCGGGCGATGGCGGCGTACTCGTGGGTGGCCACGCGCAGCGGGTTGTAGGTGCCGATGTTCTTGGTGAGCCCGTAGACGGGCCGCTCCGTCTCCCCCACCCAGGAGCCGAACATCCGGTCCCAGACGATCAGGATCCCGCCGAAGTTGCGGTCCAGGTAGCCGCCCTGGGAGGCGTGGTGGACCCGGTGGTGGGAGGGGGTGTTGAAGACGTACTCGTAAGGCCTCGGCAGCTTCCCGATCCGCTCGGTGTGCACCCAGAACTGGTAGAGGAGGTTGATGCCGTAGCAGAAGGGGATCGCGGCCGGGTGCACCCCGAGGGCGACCATCGGCAGGTAGAACCACCAGGTGGTCGCGCTGGTCCAGGGCTGGCGCAGGGCGGTGGTGAGGTTGAACCGCCGGCTGCTGTGGTGGACCACGTGGCAGGCCCACAGGATGCGGATGACGTGGTGGAGCCGGTGCTGCCAGTAGTAGAGGAAGTCCTGGACGAGCAGCATCAGCAGGGCGGTCCACCACAGGAACGGCACCCGCAGCGGGGTGAGTTCGTAGACCGTGGTGAAGACCGCGACGACCGGGAGCTTCCAGAGCAGGTCGAAGCCGATGCTGCCGAGCCCCATGGTGATGCTCGTGGCCGCGTCCTTGGTGTCGTAGCCGGCGGCGTCCTCGTCGGGATGGAGCCGGTAGCTGACGATCTCAATGACGGTGAGCAGTACGAAGGCGGGTATGGACCACAGCACGACATCGGGCAGGTTCGGCATGTCCGCACCATAGAGGCGGCTTCAGGGGTGCCGCTAGGGGTTGTTACCGATCGGTATCCATCGGGGTTACCGGCGGTTCGCGCGATAGTGTCCGAGCCGAGGGGAAGGTGGGGGATGACGGGCTTGGAGACGGCTGTCTTACGGGTTGCGGGCACTGCTGCGGGGGCTCTGGTGAAGTCCCTCCTGGCGCGGGCGCCGGGGGCGGGCCTGACGGCGGATTCGGCCAGTCCGGTGCCGCGCTGGCACAAACCACCGGCGGAACTGGGCGGGCCGGAGATCCGCCGGCTGGCGCAGGCCCTGGCCGACCGCATGGGCCCGGTCTGCGCGGACCTGCCGGACCACGAGCGGCAGGCGGCGCTGGACGCGGTGGTCGACGCCTTCGCCGGGCTCGGCGCCCTGGACGCGGAGGCCCTCTTCGCCGCGGACCTGGACCCGGCGACCCTGACCGGGTCGGTCCTGGCCCACACCCCGCCGGCGGGCCTGAGCGCTCCGGCGGACGCCGCCTACCGGCGGCTGGTGGGCCTCTGCTGCGCGCACGCGGTGGAGTACGCGACGACCCTGCCGGGGTTCGGGGCCCGGGCGGATGTGGAACTGGTGCGGCGGACCGGCGAGCTGGCCCGTTCGCTGGACCGGCTGCAGGACCGCTCGGACGGGGCGGCGTATGCCTTCGAGGAGCGGTACGCGCGCTACGTCGCCGAGACCCATGGCCGGCTCCAACTGTACGGGGTGACCACCGGGCGGGCCCGGGAGGAGTGGCCGCTGGACGTCGCCTACATCAGCCTCACGGTCAGCGGAGAGCAGCAGCAGCTGCTGCTGCCGGGCGAGCCGGGCATGCACCAGAGCACCGCCAAGGCGGAGCACGCGCTCGGCGCGGCGAACCGGGTGCTGCTGCGCGGCCCGGCGGGCTCGGGCAAGAGCACCCTTCTGCAGTGGCTCGCCGTCAATGCGGCCCGGCAGACGGGCGGCCCGTGGAGCGCGTGCGTGCCGTTCGTGCTGCGCCTGCGCTCGTTCACCACGGCTGAGGCCCTGCCGCTGCCGGAGGAGTTCCTCAAGGCGTCGGGCGTGCCGCTGTCGGCGCCGGCCGGCTGGGTCGAGGACCTGATGCTCGGCGGCCGGGCGCTGGTGCTGGTCGACGGGGTGGACGAGGTCCCGCAACGGTTGCGCGGTCGTACGGAGGCCTGGCTGCGTTCGCTCGTCTCGGCCTTCCCCAAGGCCCGGTACGTGGTGACGACCCGCCCGTCGGCCGTCCCGGAGGACTGGCTCGCCGGGCTGGGCTTCACCCCGCACTCGCTGCTGCCGATGGAGCGCGCGGACGTGGTGGCGTTCATCGCCCACTGGCACCGGGCGGCACGGGCGGAGCACGGCCCGGCGGGCGAGGACCTCGACGCCTACGAGGTCTCGCTGCTGGAGGCCGTGTCGGCCCGCCGCGACCTGGGCCGGCTGGCCACCAACCCCCTGATGTGCGCACTGCTCTGCGCCCTGAACCGGGACCGCCGCATGCGGCTCCCCCGGGCGCGCAAGGAGCTGTACGACGCGGCTCTGGACATGCTGCTGGTCCGACGGGACATCGAGCGGGAGATCAGCGGGGTCGAGGGGGTCTACCTCACCCGGGACGAGCAGATTCTGCTGCTGCAGCGGTTCGCGTACTGGTTGATCCGCAATGGCCAGGTCGAGGCGGGCCGGGACGAGGCCGTCGAGCTGGTGGCGGTATGGCTCGACGCGATGCCGCAGGTACGCGAGCAAGGGGACGCCGAGCAGGTGTTCGCGCACCTGCTGATCCGCAGCGGTCTGCTGCGCGAGCCGGTGAAGGGCTCGGTGGACTTCGTGCACCGCACCTTCCAGGACTACCTCGGCGCCAAGGCGGCGGTGGAGTCACGGGACTTCGGCGTGCTGGTGAAGAACGCCCAGGACGACACCTGGGACGACGTGGTACGCATGGCCGTGGGCCACGCGCGTCCGGACGAGCGGACCCGCATCCTGCGGGGGCTGCTCAAGCGTGCGGACAAGGTCAAGAGCGCCCGCAACCGCCTGACCCTGCTGGCCGCCGCCTGCCTCGAACACGCCCCGGAACTGGACCCGTCCCTGCGCAGCGAGATCCAGTCCCGCACCGCCGAGCTGCTGCCGCCGCGAGCACCGTCCGAGGCGACGGAACTGGCCAAGGCGGGTGAACTCGTCCTGGACCTGCTCCCGGGCCCCGGAGACGATCTCAGCGTTCTGGGCGCGGCGGCAACCATCCGGACCGCAGCCTTGGTGGGAGGTGACCGAGCGCTGGCGCTGATCCGCCGGTTCCGCAATGACACCCGGGCTGAGCCCCTTTCCGAACTGGACGACGCCTGGGGCCACTTCGACACCGAGACCTATGCCGACCAGGTCCTCTCCGACGTATCGGCGGAGCAGGCACTGCTGTCCGTACGCACCCCGGATCAACTGGCCTGTCTGGCGCGCCTCGGCGAGTTCCGGCGGCTGCGGCTGTTCGGCGTGTCCGAGATCCCTCCCGAAGTGGCCGCCCGGAACAGCCTGCAGATGCTGTACGTGTTGGCCTCGCCCGAGCTGTCCGACGTCGGCCCCCTGACGGCCCTGCGAGAGCTGGAACACCTCAGCTTGAGCGAGTGCCCCGCAGTGCGGGACCTTGCTCCATTGGCGGGCCTGCCACTGACGAGCCTCTTCCTGGCCGGCAGTGGCAACGCTTCCCTGAAGGTGCTGGACAGACTTCCGGAGCTGATCACGGTGGGGCTCGGTTCGACCGGGCACTTCCGGTCGGTGGGTGAACTCCCCGGACTGACCCGGCTCACCGGGTTGTGGCTGTACGAGGGCACCGAGTCCACGTCCCTCGACGGGCTGGAACGCTGGCCCGGCCTGACGTCCCTCAGTGTCACCGGGAACCGGCAAGCAGCGGAACTGCAAGTCCTGACAGCGGCTCCGGACCTCACGTACCTGCAGTTGATCCACTGCCACGACCTGAAGGCCGACGACGTGCTGCGCTTCCCCCGGCTGCGGAGCATATTCTTCAGCGACTGCCGGCTGGCCGAGGGGACGGGTGAGAGCCTCGCGCGGCTGGACGACCTGAAGACGCTCTCCCTCAGCGCCTGCGGCACGGTGGACCTCGCGCCCCTCGCCGAACGTCCTGACCTCACCGTCCGCGTCTACGGGGGCACCTACGTACGCGGTGCCGAGTCGTTCCCGCCAGAGCGGCTCCTGTTCCACTAGGAGGGCGCCGCCCCGGCGGGAGCCGGTCGTCACCAGACCCGGACCGAGCCCCCTCGGGCGAAGGCCGGGCTGGTGGCCTGGGGCGGGACCTCCGTCAGGGGTTCGGCGATCTCCGAGACCAGGGGGCCGTGTTTGGCGGCCACCGCGTCCAGGAGCGCGAGGTCGAAGCCGTAGACCCGGGCCGCGTTGCCGCCGACCATCGCCGCGACCTCCTCCCGCGGGAGGCCCGCGTAGGCGATGCGGAGGCCTTCGCGGGAGAAGGGGGTGGTGCCCTCGTCGTGGGGGTAGTCGCTGCCCCACATGATCTTGTCGAGGCCGATCCGCTCCCGCAGCGGCACCTCGTGGGGGCGCATGAAGCTCGCTCCCACGAAGCAGTTGTCCCGCCAGACCTCGCTCGGGCCCCTGCCCATCGCGTCCGCCAGGCCCGCCCCGAACTTGGACTCGGCCGTGCCCGAGGCCGCGACCAGGCGGCCGTGGTAGTAGTCCAGCATCTCCATCACGCCCGGGATCCAGCCGGAGCCCTGCTCCGTCAGGACCAGCTTCAGCCCCGGGTGGCGGCGGAAGGCGCCGCCGAAGATGAGGTGCCACAGGGCTCGGTGCGAGAACCAGGTGGTCTCGACCATGAAGACCGCCCGGGCGGCGGGTTCGTCGCCGAGCGGGGGCGAGGCCGAGCCGCCGTGGTGGTTGACCGGGACGTCCAGCTCGTCGCACACCGCCCAGATCGGGTCGTACGCCTCCGAGTAGAGCTCCGGGACCGTGGAGCCGGGCGGGACGCCGGGCAGCAGGATGCCGCCCGTGAGGCCGGCTTCACGGGTGCGGCGGATCTCGCGCACCGCCGCGTCCACGTCGTTCAGGAGGATCTGGACCACGCCCGCCCGCCGTCCCGGCGCGTCCGCGCAGAAGTCGGCCAGCCAGCGGTTGTGGGCCTGCAGCCCGGCCCACCGCATCGCGTACTCCGCGGCCGTCGGGGGCTGGGCCATCAGCGAGGCCTTGGGGAAGAACGGCGGGATGGTGTTCGGGAAGAGGACTTCCGCGACGATGCCGTCCGCTTCGAGCTCCGCGAGGCGGCGCGCCGAGTTCCAGTTGCGGTCCGCCGTGTCCGCGAGGAGGTCCTCGTACGGGTTCACGTAGGTGGCGGCCCAGGCGTCGAACTCGTCGTGGTAGCGCCTCTCCAGGTACGGCTTGTAGTCCAGCAGGTCGGCGCCCGCGTGGCAGTCCGCCGAGATCACCGTGTAGCGGTCGTCGCCCGTCATGCCTGTCATTCCGGGACCCCCAGTACCGGGAAGTCGTTGTCCGTCAGCCAGTGCCGGCCCACCTCGCGGGAGCGGGCCCAGGAGGCCTCCACCGCCGCCTGGTCGGGGCTCTGGCCCAGCTCGGCCGGGGTGGGGCCGATCCGGCGGGCTATCGGGGCGAGCTTCTGCGTGTCGAAGCCGAAGACCTCCGCCGCCGCCAGGCCGAGCATGCGGCGGGTCTCCTCCACCGGGATGTCGTGGAAGGTGTTCTTCAGCCAGTTCCTGGTGGCGGGCCAGGTGCCCTCCGGGTGCGGGAAGTCCGAGCCCCACAGGATGTTGTCCACGCCGATCTCGTAGCGCTGGGCGAGCTCCCGGCGCTTGGTGTTCGTCGCGCAGATGAAGACCTGCCGGTCCAGGTACTCGCTCGGCGGCCGCTTCAGCTCCTCGAACGGGGAGAGCTTCTTGCCGCCGTGCGCGCCGAGGTAGAGGCGGTCCATGAACCACAGCTGGTTCGGCAGCCACCAGCAGCCGGATTCCGCGACGCCGAACTTGAGGCCGGGGTGCCGCTCGAAGACCCCGGACCAGAGCAGGAACCACAGCGGGCGGGACGGCCACCAGGTGACCTCGGAGACGAAGATGCCCAGGTGGTCGCCGTACTCGTGGCGCGGCGAGGAGCCGGAGTGGGTGACGATCGGCATCTGCGTCTCGGCGGCCGCCGCCCACACCGGGTCGTAGCGGCGGTCGTGGTAGGGCGCCTTGTCCACCCACATCGCGGGGATCATCAGCGCGCCCAGCCCGGACTCCTTGGCCCGGTGGATCTCGGCGACGACCTTGTCCGGCTCGCCGGTGATGGGGAGCAGGGCGACGCCGCAGTGGCGCTCCGGGGTCTGCGAGACGAACTCGGCCAGCCAGCGGTTGTGCGCCTGCGCGCCCGCCATGCCCAGCTCGGGGTCCTGGTCGCCGGAGAGGCCCAGACCCACCCCGAAGGGAGCCGCGGTCTGGCTGTCGACGGCGTCCGCGTCGGGGAATACGACCTCGGCGGCCACCCCGTCGCCGTCGAGTTCCTTCAGCCGCTGCGCCGTGTCCCAGCCGCCCTTGAGGCCTTCCTCGTGGTCGTGGAACCACTTCTCGGCGAAGGCCTCGTTGCGCACGCCCAGCCGGGTGGCCTCCGCGCGGCGGGCGTCGCGCTCGCCGAGGAACTCGTCGAACTGCGCGTGGAAGCGGGAATCGAGGTAGGGGCGGTACTGCTCGGTGGGCAGGCCTGCATGGCAGTCGGAGGAGATGATCAGGTACGGGTCTTCGTACGGTGTGTCACTCACGCGAGACGCTCCTCAGTCGAGGATGAAGCTCTCCAGGTAGGCGGGGTTGGCGCGGTCGAGCATCGACTGCGACCGGGCGCGGATCTGCCGGTCGCTGTGCTCGCTCGCCGGGAGCATCCAGAAGCGGTCGGCGCGGATGCCGTCGACGACGTGCTCGGCGACCTCCTCGACCGGGGTGAAGTTCACCTCGTGCCCGGCCTGCTTCATCGCGGCCTCGTACTGGTCGAGGCTGCGGTACGGGGTCTTGCGCGGGCGCTGCTTCGCGTAGCGCTCGGGCCGGTTGCGGTGGGACTCCCACAGTCCGGTGCGCAGCATGTGCGGTCCGGGGAAGAGGACGGAGGCTCCGACGGCCGCGCCCTCCGCCTTGAGGTGGGCGTAGAGGGACTCGGTCATGGTGACCACGGCCGCCTTGGTGACGGCGTAGACGGAGGCGGTGGGCAGCGGGGCGATGCCGCCGTCGCCGGAGGAGGTGTTGACGACGTGGCCGGGTGCGCCGCCCGCGATCATGCGGGGGACGAAGGCCTGGATGCCGTGGAAGACGCCCCACACGTTGACGGAGAAGGCCCACTTCCAGTCGTTGGGCTCGTGTTCCCACATGCGGCCCTCGGCGCCCGAGCCGACGCCCGCGTTGTTGCAGAGCACGTGCACGGCGCCGAAGGCCTCGTAGGCGGCGTCGGCCAGCGAGAGCACGGAGTCGCGGTCGCCGACGTCGACGGTCCTGGCGAGCACCTGGGCGCCGTCGGCGACCAGTTCGTCGGAGGCCTTGCGCAGGGCGCCTTCTTCCACGTCGGCGAGGACCACCTTCAGTCCCTCGGCGGCGAAGCGGCGGGCCATCGCGAGGCCGATGCCACTCGCGGCGCCGGTGACGACGGCCACCTGTCCGGGTTCTAGTCGCATGTCACACACTCCCCTCGGGCGGCCCGTCGAGGATCTGCATCGGGTCGTCGTAGCGCTGGTGGATGTACGGGAGCAGGGCCTGGGCGCTGACCCGCTCGACGACCTTGCCCTTCTGGTCGGTGGTCTTCTCGCCGATGGTGATCTCCACGACCCGGCGGACGGGGAGGTCGGCGATGGGGTCGAACATGGACTCGCGGAGCACCACGTCACCGGTGATGTGCTCCAGCTTGCGGACCTTCTCGTTGCGGGTGCAGTGCACGAGGACCGGGTCCGCGTCGAAGCCCGAACCGTCCACGGCGGGCAGGAACTTGAAGTAGAAGTCGGTCTTCTGGGTGGGCTCGGGCGGCGGCAGTTCGCGGTCCACCGCCCCGCGCACCTCCACGAAGGCGATGCCGTGCCGGGCGAGGGAGGCCCGTACGACGAGTCCCTCGCGCTCCACGGTGACCTCGCCCAGCTTCTTGGGCTCGCCGAAGACCTCGCGGCCGCCGATCAGGGCGCGTTCGTGGGTCATCGGCATGACCAGCGGGTACCAGCCCTCGACCCCGCCGTGCTGGGCGGCGACGGCCACCGAGCCGGCGCCGAGCGGGTAGCCGGGCAGGTCGACCTTGCTGATGTTGGCCCGTACGAGGGGCCGGTCGGCCGGCTTGAGCGGCGGCGGGAGGACCGCCGCCACCACGTCCGGATCGCTCTCCCAGACGGCCACCACACCGGTGGACCAGATGTCGGGGAGCTGGGAACTCTTCTCGCGCGACGCCGTGATCTCGGCTTCGGTGCGCGCTCCGTACCGTACGCGTGCCATCTCCAGCACCACTCCTTCGGTCGGCTCTGTAACACAGTTACACTGCCACCGATGAAGGGTAAAGACCCCTGCACGCACCGAACTGACGCATCGACAGATTGGCGGCCCGCTGACATGGCCAGAAGCACGCTGACCCGCCGGGAGGTACTGGACGCCGCCGCGTCCCTGGTCAAGCAGCACGGCCCGGCCGCCCTCACCATGCGCAAGCTCGCCGCCGAGCTGGGCACGGCGGTGACCTCCATCTACTGGCACGTCGGCAACCGCGAATCGCTGCTCGACGCGCTCGTGGAGCGGACGGTGGAGGAGATGGGCGCGATCCGCCCGCTCGGCCGCACCCCCGCCGAACGGATCGTCTCGGTGGCCCGGACCCTGCGCCGCGAACTGCGCGAACGCCCGCACCTGATCGCGATGGTGCACGAACGCGGGCTCACCGAGCGGATGTTCCTGCCCGCGCAGCAGGCGCTCGTGCACGAGGTGCACGCCGGCGGGCTGCGCGGAGCCCGGGCGGCCGACGCGGTGCGCGCCATCCAGTTCCAGATCGTCGGCTTCCTCCTGGTCGAGCGCAACCGCGAGCGCTCCCCCGCCCAGTCCCCGGCCGAGAGCGAGCTCTGGGACCCGGCCACCGCCCCCCACGACCCGGCCCTCGCCCGCGCCCTGGCCCGCCCCGCCGATCCGGAGCACCTCTTCCTGCTCTCCGTACGCGCCCTGGTGACGACCGTGCTGGCACCGGCCCCGCCGACCCCGCGGACGGGCCGTTAAATCGGTTTGCGCCGGCCCGCCGCCGTGGTTGGATCTGGTCCGCGGGGGCGGCTCCGCGACGTGCTTCCTTCTCATCCTTCTCCGAAAACCGCAGCGCGTCCCCTCTCCGCCCCCGCCCCACCTCTCTCCCCGGTTCCGGAGGAATCCCCCCTTTGCCCGAGCTGTCGACCGTTCTGCTGCGCCGTCTCCACACCGTGTACGTCGACCAGGCCGGGCCCCGCCCGGGCGACCCCTCGACCGCCGAGGGCCTGACGGCCCTGGAAGCCGAACTCCTCGACCGGGGCTTCGCCCTGACGGCTCCGCTGCGCTCCGCACTCGCCTGGCTCGGGCCCAGGGGGCTGGCCGACGCCGGCACCCGCCTGGTCCGCGACATCGACGTCCTGCTGGGCGCCGACCGCACCCACATGCCGCTCTTCCGCACCTTCCCGGCCTCCGTGCCCGACGACACGTACGCCTTGTGGATCGACCGGGTCTTCACCCTGCTCCTCCAGTGGCCCGCCCAGCCGTGCGTGCTGTGCGCGACCGTCGGCAGCGTCCACCCCGTCTCGCCGTGCGCCCACCTGGTGTGCCGGAGCTGCTGGGACGGCAGCGTCTACACGGGCTGCCCGATCTGCCACCGCCGGATCGACCCCGCGGACCCGTTCCTGGTGCCGGCACCCCGGCCCGGCCGGCCCGCACCCGCAGACTCCGCGGGCCCGCTGCGGCTGCTCGGCCTGGGCACCGACCGCGCGGCCGACGCGGTCACCGCCCTCGGCCGGCTGCTCGCCCGCCGCACCCCGCTGTCGCCCCAGGACACCGCGGAGGCGCGGGTGCTCCTCGGACACGCGCCGGCCGGCCTCGACTGGCTTCCGGACGCGATCCCGGTGCGCGAGACCAAGGCCATGGTGCTCGGCACCCTGCTGCTCGAGCGCCGCACCCGCGAGGCCGTACGCGCCCTGCTGCCCCGGTGGCTGACCACCGCGACCGACGTCCTGCGGCTACTGGCCGTGTGGTCCGGCGGCGAGGCCGACCTGCTGGCACCGCCCCGGATGCGCTCCCTGCCCCGCCCGCTGCGGCGCGAACTGCTCGGCCTGCTGGACGGGCTGGACCCCGCGCTGCTCGTCGAGGACGTACTGCGCCACCCCGACACCTGGAAGCGCGCCGCCGAGATCCTGCACCCCTTCGAGCACCACGGCCGCCACCCGCGGGCGGCGCTGGCGTTCGCCGTGCTGCGGGAGACCGACGTCCGGGGCACCGCGCTGGGCGAGGCCCTGCTGGCCACCGCCGCCGCCCACCCGCACGCCGTACGCGTCGACGGCTCGCGCATCAGGGCCGCCACCTGGACCGGGCGCGCCGAGGAGGCCCTGCGCGGCGGGGACCCCGACCGCGCCCTCGCTGTCCTGGCGGAGCGGCCCGGGGAGCTCGTACGCCGCCTCGACCACCTGCTGCGCCGCTACGACTCGGACGCCCTGCCCGAACGGGTCGCCGCCGTGCTCGCGGAGCGGCTGCCCAAGGCCGGGCCGGGCCCGGTCCTGTCCGCGCTGGGGCGGCTGCGGATCCGCCATCTGCCCGGCACCCGGCGGGTGTTCTTCCCCCGCGGCCAGGTCGCGCACTCCTACACCGTGGACGACACCCGGGCCCCGCTCGCCGAGTCGGTGACCCGAGCGGTGAGCGGGCTGTTCGAGCGGGAGCTGCTGCGCCGCCTGTCGACGGCCGAGCCGTACGACGTGGCGGTGCTGGACTCCCGCCTGGCCCACCTGCACGTGCCCTCCGCCGAGCGGGCCGCGGCCAAGGCTCTGGTCACCGTCCCCAAGGGCAGCTTCCAGGCGCTGCCCGACGGCGAGGTGCTGCGGATGTTCCTGCACTGGATGGAGCCGCCGAGGAAGACGGTGGACCTCGACCTGTCGGTGGTGCTCTTCGACTCCGACTGGAACTACGCGGGCCTGTGCGACTACACGAACCTGGTCTACGGCGGGCGGGCCGTCGTCCACTCGGGCGACCTCACCTCCGCGCCCGCGCCCGCCGGGGCGAGCGAGTACGTGGACATCGACCTCGACGCCCTCGCCGACACCGGTGTGCGCTTCGCCATGCCGGTCGTCTTCAGTTACAACAACTTCCCCTTCGAGGTGCTGCCCGACGCCTTCGCCGGGTTCATGGCGCTGCCCAGCCGCTCCGGGCGCACCTCGCGCTACGACCCGCGGGCCGTCCGGCAGCGCTACGACCTGGTCGGCAACTCGCGGATCCACGTGCCGCTCCTCGTCGACCTGGAGCGGCGCGGCTTCCTGTGGACCGACGTGCACCTGCCGGACGACGAGGGCTACCACAGCGTGTACGCGCACCAGGAGGACCTGGCCCGGATCGGCCGCGACCTGTTCCAGTACTTCTCCACCGGTCGCACCACCCTGTGGGAGCTGGCCGGCTGGCACGCCGCCGCCCGCTGCGGCGAGGTCGTCGTACTGCGCCGCACGCCCCGGCCGAGCGACCCCGACGAGCTGTGGACCTACCGCCGGCGCGCGGGCGAGGACACCGCGGCGTTCGCCGCACGGCTCGTCGGGCTGGGCGATCCGGACACCGCCCTGGCTGCTCCGGACGTGGAGGCCCTCGCGGGAGCCGCCGCCTCCGGGCGCTCCGCCCTCCTGGCGCTGGTGGACGGGGACGTGGCGCCGGCCGGTGCGCGGGGGTCCGTATACCGGCTGCTGCCGGGGCCCGTTGACGGCTGCGGGCTCGAACAGCTGGCCGCCGGGGACCTCGTCGCGGCCCTGGGATGATCCCGGGCGGCGGGCGATGTCAGTCCGTGCCGATATCCTCTGTGACCATGCTCGACGACCGTACGACCGCAGAGACGATGTGGCCGACCGCGTACCCCCAGGGATACGCGGTCGTCGACGTGGAGACCACCGGACTCGCTCGCGACGACCGGATAGTCTCCGCCGCCGTCTACCGGCTCGACGCCCGGGGCAACGTGGAGGACCACTGGTACACCCTGGTCAACCCGCAGCGCGATCCCGGACCGGTGTGGATCCACGGTCTGACGAGCGCGATGCTCGCCGACGCTCCGCTCTTCAAGGACATCGCCGAGGAGTTCGCGGACCGGCTCGCGGACCGCGTGCTCGTCGCGCACAACGCCATCTTCGACTGGCAGATGATCGCCCGGGAGTACGCGCGCGCCGCCGAGACCGCGCCGGTCCGTCAGCGGCTGTGCACCATCGCCCTGTCGAAGGAACTGAACCTCCCGCTGCCCAACCACAAGCTGGAGTCGCTCGCCGCGCACTTCGGCGTGGTCCAGCAGCGCGCCCACCACGCGCTCGATGACGCCCGGGTACTGGCGGAGGCCTTCCGTCCGTCGCTGCACGCGGCCGCGCGGGACGGCGTACGGCTGCCCCTGCTGGAGTGCCGGCCGCTGACGGAGTGGTCCGACTCCCCCGCCGCCCCGCGGGTCGGCTACCAGGCCTCGTACGGGGGCGGCGGCACCTGGCGGGCCTCGCGCAAGCGGCCGCCGTGCCCGTACCCGAACCCGGGGCGCTTCGAGGACGGCAAGCCGCTGAAGCAGGGCATGCGGATCGCCTTCTCCGGTGACACCTCGGTCGACCGGGAGCTGCTGGAGGACCGCGCCGTCGAGGCGGGCCTGCACGTGGCGACGAGCGTGTCGCGGCTCACCAGCCTGCTCGTGACGAACGACCCCGACTCGGCGACCTCCAAGACGGTCAAGGCGAAGTCCTTCGGCACGCCGATCGTCGACGAGGCCGCCTTCACGCAGCTGCTGCGGGACGTGGCGGACGCGGAGTCCTGAGCGGGGGGCGTTGCGCCGGGCGGGTGCAGGCGCGGCGACTCACCCCGCTGGATCTTGTTCCGGTCCTCCGCCGTGCGCAGCATTCGGCACATGGCACGTTGTGAGGTCTGCGGAAACGATTACGGCATGTCCTTCGAGGTGCACGCGCAGGGCGCGGTGCACGTCTTCGACTGCTTCTCCTGCGCCATCCACCGCATGGCGCCCCTCTGCCAGCACTGCCAGGTCCGGATCATCGGGCAGGGCGCCGAGGTCGAAGGACAGTGGTACTGCGGGGCGCACTGCGCCAGAGCGGAGGGGAAGGTGGGCATCGTCGACCACGTCTGACTCCCCCGCACCACGCGCCCCGTTCCCTCCCGTGACCCCGGTGGGCCACCCGGCCGCCGGGGTCCTCGTCGCTGGGGGTACCGTCGTGGGCGTGTACCGCTTTGTGCTGACCCGGCAGTGGGTGTGCCTCACCCTCATCGCCCTCGTCCTCATCCCCGTGATGATCAAGCTGGGGTTCTGGCAGTTCCACCGCCATGAGCACCGGGTCGCGCAGAACCAGCTCATCGACGCGAACCTGCGGGCGAAGCCGGTCCCGATGACCGGGATCACCTCCCCCGGCCACACCGTCCCCCGCGCGGACTACTGGCGCGCGGTCACCGCGACCGGCACGTACGACACCGCGCACGAGGTGGTCGTACGGATGCGGACCTCGGCCGACGACAAGGTCGGCTTCCACGTCGTGACCCCGCTGGTGCTCGGCGACGGCCGGGTCGTGCTGGTCAACCGGGGCTGGGTGCCCGGCGGCGACGACCCCCGCGCCTACCCGCCGGTGCCTGCCGCCCCCGCGGGCGAGGTCACGGTCACCGGCCGGCTGAAGGCCGACGAGACCAGCGGCGGCAGCGGCATCAAGGACCGCAAGGGACTCCCGGACCGCCAGGTGATGCTGATCAACAGCGCGCAGCAGGCGGAGTACCTGGGCAGGCCCGTCCTCGGCGGCTACCTCGAACTCACCGCTCCGACCCCGGCGGACGGCAGCCCCGAGCCCATCGGCGACCCCGACCACGACTCGATCGGGCCGCACATGGCGTACGCGGTGCAGTGGTGGCTGTTCGCGGCCGCGGTGCCGGTGGGCTGGCTGATCCTCGTACGGCGGGAGAAGCGCGACCGTGCGGAAGCGGCCGCGAAGGCCGCATCCGCCGACGAGCCGGAGCCGGAGCCGGCGACGGCGTAGCGTGTCGGCATGGATCTTGGACTGAAGGACCGTGTCTACATCGTCACCGGGGCCACGCGCGGCCTCGGTTTCGCCTCCGCCCGTGAACTGACCGCCGACGGCGCGAAGGTCGTCGTGACGGGGCGGGACGAGAAGCGGGCGGCCGACGCCGCGGCCGCGCTCGGCCCGAACGCCGTGGGAGTGGCGGCCGACAACTCCGACCCTGAGGCCGCCGCTCGGCTCATCGCGACCGCGCGCGAGCGGTTCGGCCGGCTGGACGGCATCCTCATCAGCGTCGGGGGCCCGGCCCCGGGTGTGGCGGCGGACAACACCGACGAGCAGTGGTCGGCGGCCTTCGACTCCGTCTTCATGGGCGCGGTACGGCTGGCGCGGGCGGCGGCGGCCGAACTGGGCGAGGGGGGTGTCATCGGCTTCGTGCTGTCGGGCTCGGTGCACGAGCCGATCCCCGGCCTGACCATCTCGAACGGGCTGCGCCCGGGGCTGGCGGGCTTCGCGAAGTCCCTCTCCGTGGACCTCGGGCCGCGCGGGATCCGGGTGGTCGGGCTGCTGCCTGCGCGGATCGACACGGACCGGGTGCGGGAGCTGGACGCGCTGTCCGGCGACGCCGACGCGGCCAGGGCCGGGCACGAGTCGCGCATCCCGCTGCGGCGCTACGGGACCCCGGAGGAGTTCGGCCGCTCGGCGGCCTTCCTCCTCTCCCCGGCCGCCTCCTACCTGACGGGCATCATGCTCCCGGTCGACGGCGGCTCCCGGCACGGCTTCTGACCCGCCGTCTCCCTGCGTGTGCGGCCACAAGACCGGGGCTCCGCCCCGCACCCCGCTCCTCAAACGCCGGCCAAATCCAGCCTCGCCTGCGTTTGAGGCGCGGGGGTCCGGGGGCGGAGCCCCCGGCAGCGGCGCCGCAGGGCTAGGTCACGCGTTGGGCCCGGTGGGACGTGACCCGGAGGCGGGCCTCCGTCGGCAGATCGGCCAGGCCCGCCGAGCGGCAGGCGTGGGTCAGGACCGGGCCCGCGAGGGCGGCGAGGGTGTCGGCCGGGACCGCGTGGGGTTCCAGCTCCAGCGCGACCCGCAGGGCGGGCGAGCCCCGCCGCCCGCGCAGGGCGACCCGGCAGCGGGCGACCCCGTCCAGCGCACCGACCTCCGCCGCCACCGCCTCCTCCAGCGCACGCCCCCGCAGCAGCGCGAACGCCCCGTCCCCGGTGTCCACGACCACCGCCTGGAGCCGCGAGCGCCGCAGCTGGGACAGCAGCCACCACAGCGCCAGCAGCACCATCAGCGCGAGCCCGGCGAGCAGCGCCCACCACCACCAGCCCTCGGCATGCCAGTACCGGCGCCGGGCCTCCTCCGTCAGCAGCGGGGCGTGCCGGCCGCCGAGCGGCCAGGACGCCGTCAGCACCGAGACCCCGGCCGCCAGCAGCACCAGCCCGGCCACCGCCAGCAGGATCCGGTTCACCAGCCCGAGCACCCGCTCACCTCCTGACCCGTACGTGCGGATGCGGCGGGTGCGCGAGTCCCAGTTCCTCGATGCCGACGGCGAGCACCGCGTCCAGGTCGGCCCGTACGTCGTCCAGCTCCCGGAAGTGCGAGGTGGCCCGCACCCCGACGTGGGACCGCCCCATCCTGACGCGGACCGACCGCACCCCGGACACCTCCATGGCCCGGTCCCGCAGCACCTGCGCCGCGTCCTTCCGCCCGAGCCCGGCCCGCACCGCGGCGGCGCCCTCGGCCGGCTCCGGCGTCCGCATCGGCAGGATCCCGCGCAGCCCGGGGGTGAGCGCCAGCAGCAGGAGCACCGCTCCGGCCACGGCGAGGGCCCCGCCGCCCAGCAGCACCCCCAGGTCCGCCGGAGTGTGCCGGTCCAGCTCGTGGGCGAGCTCGCGGCGCCAGCCCATGCCGGGCCGGTGGGCCCGTACCGCGGCCAGGTCGTACAGGAACAGGGCCGACGCCCCCAGCAGTACGAGGGCGGCGAGCGCGGCCGGGGTCCGCCGGGCGGAGCGGAACCGGTGCGCGCCGGTCACCGCAGCCGCCGGTCCCGGCCGGCGGCGGACCGGGTGTGCGTGGAGTGCAGGTGCTCGATGTCGATGTCCACCTCGGGTACGGACATCTCCGTGTACTCCTCGATGCGCCCGACCACCCGGCCGCGTACGGCGGCGCACTGGGCGGCGAGGTCGGAGGGGTAGGCGAGCTCCAGGCTCACCCGTACCCGTGCGATGTCGTGGTGCACGGTGACGGTCGCGTGCGGCGCGGCGGCCTGCTCCGGGGGTGCGGTGAGCGCCTCCCGGGCGGCCTGGGCCGCGATCTTGGCGACGACCCGGTCGGCGATACGGGTGGCCCCCCGGTCGGCGGGCGGCACCCGGGGCGGCGTGGCCCGGGGCGGAGTGCTCATCGGGGCCTCACCCGCGCCGGTCGTCGCGGCGGCGGAAGAGGTCCCCGGGCTCCAGGTCCCCGTCGAGGAACCGGCCGGCGACGAAGCCGATGGCGCCGAGGGAGGCCACCAGCAGGAAGGCCCCGAAGCCGCCGAAGTATCCGGCGAACGCGAGGGCCATGCCGGCGAAGAGGCCGGCGACCGCCATGCTCATTGCGTGGCTCCTCTCGGCTACTGGAGCCGGGTCTGCGGTTCCGCGTCGGGCTCGTCGGGCTCGTCGGGCAGTTTGACGTCGCTGACCGCGATGTTGACCTCGACGACCTCCAGGCCGGTCATCCGCTCGACCGCCGCGATGACGTTCTCACGGACCGCCCGGGCCACGTCTCGGATCGACACGCCGTAGTCGACGACGATCTCCAGGTCGAGGGCGGTCTGCACCTCGCCGACCTCCGCCTTGACCCCGCGGCTGACGGCGGCCTTCTGGCCGCCGGGGACGCGTTCGCGGACGGCGCCGAAGGTACGGGAGAGGGCGCTGCCGCTGCCCATGGCGTGCACGCCGACCACCTCGCGCGCGGCCAGCCCGGCGATCTTCTCGACCACACCGCCTTCGATGGTGGTGCGACCGCGGTCGCCGGGGGCCTTGCCGGAGCTCCCGGATGCGGATGCGGGTGCGGATTCCGTCATCGTTCGTCCCTTCGCGCGTGCGGACTCACTCCGCACCACGTTAAGCGCGCGGCGCCGCTCCCGCGCCGGGACTACGCCAGTCGATCGGCATCGGCCGGATCCGCACCCGCGGGTCAGTCGGAGAGGCCCGCCAGGTCGCGCAGGCGGCGTGCCTGAGCCGCACGCTCGGCGGTGCGCTGGTCGTCGTACGGCCGGGACTGCGCGTCGCGCAGCAGGGCCTTGGTTTCGATGACGGCGTCCCGCGGCGGGGCCAGCAGTGCGGTGGTGAGGTCCTGGACGGCGGCGTCGAGCTCCTCCACCGGGACCACCAGGTTGGCGAGGCCGACGCGCTCGGCCTCCTCGGCGTGCACGAAGCGGCCCGTGGCGCAGATCTCCAGCGCCCGGGCATAGCCGACGAGCGAGGTCAGCGGCTGGGTGCCGGCGAGGTCGGGCACCAGACCCAGGCTGGTCTCGCGCATGGCGAACTGCACGTCGTCCGCGACCACGCGCAGGTCGCACGCGAGCGCGAGCTGGAAGCCGGCGCCGATCGCGTGCCCCTGCACGGCGGCGACGGAGATGATGTCGTTACGCCGCCACCAGGTGAATGCCTCCTGGTATTCGGCGATGGTGGAGTCGAGCAGTTCGTCCGAACCGCGTGCCAGGTCGAGGAAGGACGGCTCGCCCTCGAAACCCTCGGGGGTGAACGCCTGCCGGTCGAGCCCGGCGGAGAAGGACTTGCCCTCGCCGCGCAGCACGACGACCCGGACGGTGCCCGGCAACGACCTTCCGGCCTCCGCCAAAGCCCGCCAGAGCGCGGGGGATTGGGCGTTTCGCTTGGCCGGATTGGTCAGTGTCACCGTGGCGACCGTGTCGTCGACGGTGAGTCGTACGCCGTCCTTGTCGAGCAGAGTCATCTGTATGCCTCCGGTGTGCAGTCGGCCGCGATTCCGGCCTAAGTGACTGCACAGTAACCACCCAGCCGACCGCGGAGTCGACCGGGGGTCACCGAAGGTACTGCTGGAACAGCTGGAACCTATGTGGAACCGCGGAGAACGGGGTCAGGCCGTAGCCGCCTTCTTGCCCCGCGTCGCGCCACCGCGACCGCGCAGCGAAACCCCGGACTCACTGAGCATCCGGTGGACGAATCCGTAGGACCGGCCGGTCTCTTCGGCCAGCGCCCGGATACTCGCACCGGAGTCGTACTTCTTCTTCAGGTCTGCCGCGAGCTTGTCGCGCGCGGCGCCGGTCACCCGGCTGCCCTTCTTCAGAGTCTCGGCCACCCGTGCCTCCTCATGGGAAGTGCGCTCTGGACTTCTCATGATCACCCCTCCCACGCTTCCTGGCCACCCATTCAGCAAGGTCGGTGCGACGGCATTTCTCGACTGGTGGACACCCGAGCAGAACGGAATCTCCTCTTCCGCTGCATGACCTCCGTCACACTTCACCGCCCTCGCGGGGAATCGCCAGGTCAGGGGCGGGACGCCGGAAAACGCACGACCCCGGCCGCTCCCGCTCGGGGGTGCGGCCGGGGCCGTCGTGCGCCGTGCAACGGTACGAGACCGTCTCACTCAGATGATGGATCACCCCTGAGCCGAATGATCCATAAGGAATTGGATCAGGGGCCCGGGGGCGGTCAGGCGAGGGCCACCAGGTCCCGGTAGTCCGGTCCCCACAGGTCCTCGACGCCGTCCGGGAGCAGGATGATCCGCTCCGGCTCCAGCGCCTCCACGGCGCCCTCGTCGTGCGTGACGAGGATGACCGCGCCCTTGTACGTGCGCAGCGCGCCCAGGATCTCCTCGCGGCTGGCCGGGTCGAGGTTGTTGGTGGGCTCGTCGAGCAGCAGCACGTTCGCCGACGAGACGACCAGCGTGGCCAGGGCCAGCCGGGTCTTCTCGCCGCCGGAGAGCACGCCCGCGGGCTTGTCCACGTCGTCGCCGGAGAAGAGGAAGGAGCCCAGCGTCTTGCGTACGGCGACCAGGTCCAGGTCGGGCGCGGCGGAGCGCATGTTCTCCAGGACCGTGCGCTCGGGGTCGAGCGTCTCGTGCTCCTGGGCGTAGTAGCCGAGCTTGAGGCCGTGGCCGGGGGTGACCTCGCCGGTGTCCGGCTTCTCGGCGCCCGCGAGCAGCCGCAGCAGCGTGGTCTTGCCGGCGCCGTTGAGGCCGAGGATGACCACGCGGGAGCCCTTGTCGATGGCCAGGTCGACGTCGGTGAAGATCTCCAGGGAGCCGTACGACTTCGACAGGCCCTCGGCGGTCAGCGGGGTCTTTCCGCAGGGCGCCGGGTCCGGGAAGCGCAGCTTGGCGACCTTGTCGGAGACGCGGACGGCCTCTAGGCCCGACAGCAGGCGCTCGGCGCGCTTGGCCATGTTCTGCGCGGCGACGGTCTTGGTCGCCTTGGCGCGCATCTTGTCGGCCTGCGAGTTCAGGGCCGCGGCCTTCTTCTCGGCGTTCTGGCGCTCGCGCTTGCGGCGCTTCTCGTCGGCCTCGCGCTGCTGCTGGTAGAGCTTCCAGCCCATGTTGTAGACGTCGATCTGGGACCGGTTGGCGTCCAGGTAGAACACCTTGTTGACCACGGTCTCGACCAGGTCGACGTCGTGGGAGATCACGACGAAGCCGCCGCGGTAGTTCTTCAGGTAATCGCGCAGCCAGACGATCGAGTCGGCGTCGAGGTGGTTCGTGGGCTCGTCGAGGAGCAGGGTGTCGGCGTCCGAGAAGAGGATCCGGGCGAGCTCGACGCGGCGGCGCTGGCCGCCGGAGAGGGTGTGCAGCGGCTGGCCGAGGACCCGGTCGGGCAGGCTGAGGGCGGCCGAGATGGTCGCGGCCTCGGACTCGGCGGCGTACCCGCCCTTGGTGAGGAACTCGGTCTCCTGGCGCTCGTACTGCTTGAGCGCCTTCTCGCGGGTGGCGCCGGAGCCGCCCGCGATGCGCTCCTCGTTCATCCGCATCTTCTTGATCAGGACGTCGAGGCCGCGGGCGGAGAGGATCCGGTCGCGGGCGAGGACGTCGAGGTCACCGGTGCGGGGGTCCTGCGGGAGGTAGCCGACCTCGCCCGAGCGGGTGATGGTGCCGCCGGCGGGCTGACCCTCGCCGGCGAGGCACTTGGTGAGGGTGGTCTTGCCCGCTCCGTTGCGGCCGACCAGGCCGATGCGGTCGCCCTTGGCGATGCGGAAGGAGGCGGACTCGATGAGGACGCGGGCGCCGGCGCGCAGCTCGATGCCGGTGGCGGTGATCACGGAAATACTCCAGGGCGGTGGGGACGGCGGAAGGGGGGCAGGACGCGATGCTTCGACGCCGCTAATCCGCGAGGAGATTTGCCATGGGATTCATTCTACCGGGGGTGCGCAACTACTTATCGGGGTGCCGGGACCTCGTACGCCACTCCCGCTCGTCCCCCGTTCGGCCCAGGGATCGGCCCGGAAGGCCGGGGCGCGTATCAGGATGAAGGGGTTGATACTCGCCGCAGGGGCGGACACCTGGCTCCCAGGCTTCACGGATCGAGGGCGGTGCGGGATGCAGTTCGACGACGACGCCAGTCTGGACACTTCCGAGGTCGAGGACCGGCGCGGCAGCCGCATCCCCGGCGGGCGGGCCACCATCGGCGGCGGCATCGTCGGACTGATCGCACTGGTCATGGGCCTGCTGTTCGGTGTGGGACCGGAGCAGCTGGGACTGTCCTCCGGGGACAGCGAGCCGTCGCCGGCCTCGTCCTCCGTCGACGAGGTGAAGCAGGCGTGCAAGACCGGGCGGTCCGCGAACGCCCGGGAGGACTGCCGGCTGGTCGCCGTGGTCAACAGCACCCAGGACTTCTGGAGGCAGGAGTTCACCCGGCGCGGCGGCACCTACACCCCGGCGCCGACCGTCTTCTTCACCGGCCGCGTGAACACCGCCTGCGGGGCGGCCACCTCGGCGGTCGGCCCCTTCTACTGCCCCGCCGACCGGAAGGTCTATCTGGACCTGGGCTTCTTCAACGACCTGCGGGACAAGTTCGGCGCGAGCGGCGGCCCCTTCGCCCAGGCGTACGTGGTGGCCCACGAGTACGGGCACCACATCCAGAACCTGACCGGGACGCTCCAGAAGGCCCAGGACGGGCGGCCGGGTGCGAACAGCAACGCCGTGAAGGTGGAGCTCCAGGCCGACTGCTACGCCGGGGTGTGGGCGCACAACGCGACGCGGACCCCGGACGAGTCCACGGGCAGGCCGCTGATCACGAGCCTGACCGACCAGGACATCAAGGACGGGCTGGACGCGGCGGCCGCGGTCGGCGACGACCGGATCCAGGAGAAGTTCCAGGGCCGGGTGACCCCGGAGTCCTGGACGCACGGGTCGGCCGAGCAGCGCCAGCAGTGGTTCTACCAGGGCTACCGCACGGGCGACATGGCCCAGTGCAACACCTTCCGCTGACTGTCGGCGGCGCCTGCCATGCTGTGACGTGGGTCACCGTCACGAGAGGGAGTGATCGTCATGGCAGGCGTTCCGTCCATCTGTCCCACGCTGGTCTACCGCGACGCGAAGGCGGCCATCAGGCTGCTGACCGAGGCCTTCGGCTTCAGCCAGGTCGCGGTGTACGAGGGTGAGAACGGCTCGGTGATGCACGCGGAGCTGGCCTACGGGAACGGCGTGGTGATGCTGGGCAGCAAGGGCACCGGCGGCGCCTTCGACAAGGCCATGGCGGACGCGGGGCCCTCGGGGGTCTATGTGGTGGTGGCGGACGTGGACGCGCACCACCGGCGGGCCGCGGAGCACGGCGTGGAGATCCTGATGGAGCCCACCGACCAGGACTACGGCTCGCGGGACTACATGGCCAGGGACGCCGAGGGCAACATCTGGAGCTTCGGGACGTACGCGCCGCAGGTCTGAGTCGTCCGGGACCCGCGGCGCGTTCGTCCGTACCGCTACGCGCCGCCGGTGTGGACCTGGAAGGCGGCCCGGCGGACCGCCTTGGCCAGGGCCGGGTCGGGGTGGGCCGCCGCCAGCGCGACCAGGACCTGGACCGTGCGCGGATGCCCGACCGCCCGGACCTCGTCCAGCAGCCGCGGGACCGTGGTCCGGACGGCCGAGTCGAGGTGGCGGGCCAGCAGGTCGGCTTCGCCGTGGTCGGCGATGGCCGCCGCGGTGTCCACCCAGAGCCAGGTCGACTCCTCGGGGGTGAGCACGTCCTGCGCCTCGTCGGGGTCGACCCCGTCGTGCTCGGCGAGCCAGAGCAGCGCGTAGGGGCGCAGGGCCGGCTCCCGTACGGTGGCGCGCACCTCGGGCTCGGCGGGGGCACCGACCACCCGCAGCGCCTCGAAGGCGAGGCCGCGCAGCAGGGCGTCCTCGCCGCGGGCGGCCTGGAGCAGCTCGGCCACGGCGTGCCCGACGGGGCGGGCGGCGAGCCAGGCCTGGTACTCGGCGCGGGCCGGCCCGGGGGTGAGCCGGGCGCAGCCGTGCAGCATGGCGGCGGCGGACTGCTCGATGTTCCCGGCGGGGCTCTGCGCGGCGACGCAGATCTGCTCCAGCTTGACCCAGACCGCCCAGCTGCCGAGCGGGGTGAGGGCGGCCCGGGCGGGGCCGAGGGTGACGGCGTCCACGGC
Source organism: Streptomyces sp. NPDC048337 (assembly GCF_043201175.1). Taxonomy (NCBI): domain Bacteria; kingdom Bacillati; phylum Actinomycetota; class Actinomycetes; order Kitasatosporales; family Streptomycetaceae; genus Streptomyces; species Streptomyces sp. NPDC048337. The sequence goes on along the minus strand of NZ_JBICYR010000015.1, from coordinate 154,822 downwards.
GGCCAGTCCGCCGAGTGCCCAGCGCAGCAGCCGGGCGAGCGGAACGGGCCGGTCGGCCCGGTCGGTGCCGGCCGTCGCGGGTTCCGCCTCGTACGGGACCTCGCACCGCTCGTCGCGCAGTTCGGTGACGCGCTGCCCGAGGAGGTCGAGGAGGTCGGGGACGGTCACGGGACCGGCGGACAGCTGGAGCAGGGACAGGAGTTGGGGCATCGCCTCGACGACCTCGGCGACGGCCGCGGGGGCGATGTCGGCGGGGGCCGGGTGGACGAGCGACCAGGCGTCGAAGAGCGCGACCCAGCCGCGCAGTACGGCGGTGTCGTCGCGGTCCCACGCGCGCAGCCGCCAGCCGGGCCGGGCGTGGCCGCCGTGCACCTCGACGAGCCCGGCGAGCCGGGCGCGGTCCCAGCCGACTCTGATCTGGCCGTGCGTCAGGTTCAGTTCCCCGGCGGCGCGTTCGACGTCGACGGCGGGCAGGGCGCCCGCGGGGGCGGGCCGACCCCCGTCCCCGGCACCGAGGTTGCGTTCGGCCCAGCGGGTCAGGCGTACGGCGTCGGCGAGCGAGGCCCGCGCCCGGTTCGCGAGTTCGGCCGTGGCGGGGGTGCCCGCCGGAGGCCTCGGGGCGGGCCGGGTACGTCGGTCCGTCACCGCCTTGCGGGCCGTGGCGACGGAACGCGGGGAGACGAGTCGGAGTCTGGAGTCGCGAGCCAACTGCTCATCAGGCTTTCGGGACGTCACGGAAGCAGTCTCGCCCGTCACTGGCCGAAAGCCCAAACGGAACGGGTCGTTTCCACTCCTCACCGGGGGTGCATACCGGCACGAACGGCCCTCGGGGCCCCGGCCGCCACACCCCCTTCACCGCCAGGTCACATGACGCGTCACATGAGGGGGGTCAGGAAGCGGCGCAGCGCCTCCTCGTACCCGGCCGGATCGGCGTTCCACATGGCTCCGTGCCCGGCCTCGCGCACGGTGCGCAGGGTGACGAGGTCGGGGCGGGCGGCGGCGAGCCGGCGGGAGGGCTCCCAGGGGGCGAAGGTGTCGTCCGGGCCGTGGAAGATCAGTACGGGGACGCGCAGCGCGCCGGGGTCCGCGCCCGGGGCCCGGCGGTCGGCCCGCAGCCCGGCGCGGCCCTCGGCGGCCCGGACCGCGAGCGGCAGCATCACGGCCGGGGTGCGGCGGGCCGCGGCGAGGGCGCGCAGGGTGGCGTGCCAGTCGAGTACGGGCGAGTCCAGCACCAGTCCGCAGATCCGGTCGGCCAGCGCGGAGCGCTCGGCGGCGTGCAGGGCCATGGCGGCGCCGGTGGACCAGCCGTGCAGGACCACGCGCCGGGCGCCGTAGCGCAGGGCGTAGCGGATGGCGGCGTCCACGTCCCGCCACTCCGACTCGCCGAGGTGGCCGAGGCCGTCCGGGGAGGCGGGGGCGCCGAGGTCCCCGCGGTAGGCGAGGTCGAGGACGGGCAGCCGGTGGCGGTGCAGGAAGGGCATGACCACCATCGGGTGCTCCCGGCTGCTGCCGAGCCCGTGCACGGTGATGACCCAGGTGTCCCGGGCTGCGGGCAGGAACCAGGCGGGCAGCGCGCCGAGCTCGCCGGGGACGTCCACGTCGGCGTGGTCGAGTCCGAGGGCGGTGCGCGGGTTCCCGAGGTGGACCTGGGGGGTGAGGGTGACCCGGGTGCCGGGGTCGAGGCTGCCGTGGGTGACGGCGAGGAGCCGGCGTACGACGGTGTCCGGGTCGTGCTCGGCGTCGGGGAGGACCGGCCCGACCACGGCGTGCACCCCGGGCGCGTCCAGTCCGTACGTACCGGGGCGCAGGGAGCCGAGGGACCGGGTCAAGGCGACCCGGCCGGCGGCGGTGGAGTGCACGCTGAGGCGCGGCCCGCCGGGCAGGGGGCGCCCGGGTTCGGTGCGCAGGGCCGCGTCGGCGGCATACCGGCCGCCCGCGACGGCGGCCGCGACCGCGGCCGCACCGGCTCCCAGGAGGGTCGTGGTGACGGCCGCTGCCGTCGTCGTGGCGGTACGCACCGCTCCAGTGTCGAGGCGCGGGCTCCGGCGGGCCACCGGAGGAGATCGTTCCGTCGGTGGTGCGCGTGGGGCAGAAGCGGAGTGATGTGGCTCACTTTCGGGGGCTGGGAGAGGTGGGCCGAGGGGGCGGATCGGCCGGGCGGAGGGGCCCGTTCACCCGACTTTGACGTGCATTAATCGATATATCTACGAAAGAATCGGGACGAACGGCCTGAACGCGTGGCGTCTCAGTACACCGGTCCGCCCGCGTCAGTTCACCTTCCGTTCATCCAGGTTGCCTACGGTCGCCGAGCCACTGACGCCAAACAGAAGCCTGGGTAAATGGAGCACATAACGCTTCTCCTCGGGATCGTGATCATCACCGCTCTCGTGTTCGACTTCACGAACGGTTTCCACGACACAGCCAACGCGATGGCGACCACCATCTCGACCGGCGCCCTCAAGCCCAAGACGGCGGTGGCCATGTCCGCCGTGCTCAACCTCGTCGGCGCGTTCATGTCCGTGGAGGTCGCCAAGACGATCTCCAAGGGCCTGGTCAACGAGGAAGGCATCCAGCCTGAGGTCATCTTCGCCGCCCTGGTCGGCGCGATCCTCTGGAACCTCGTCACCTGGCTGGTCGGACTGCCCTCCAGCTCCTCCCACGCCCTGATGGGCGGCCTGATCGGTGCCGCGGTCGCCTCCGCCGGCATCGGCGCCGTCAACGGCAGCGTGGTCGTCACCAAGGTGCTGATCCCCGCGATCGCCGCCCCGCTGGTGGCCGGTGTCGCCGCCTACCTGGCCGCCAAGGTCACCTACAAGCTGGGCGGCAAGGTCGGCGAGAAGACCTCCACCAAGGGCTACCGCGCCGGCCAGATCGCCTCGGCCGGTCTCGTCTCCCTCGCCCACGGCACCAACGACGCGCAGAAGACGATGGGCATCATCACCCTGGCCCTCATCGCCGGCGGTGCGATCGCGCCCGACGCGAACCCGCCGGTCTGGGTCATCGTCTCCGCCGGTATGGCCATCGCGCTCGGCACCTACCTGGGCGGCTGGCGCATCATCCGCACCATGGGCAAGGGCCTGACCGACCTGCAGCCGCAGCAGGGCTTCGCCGCCCAGACCTCGGCCGCCAACGTCATCCTGGCCTCCTCCACCCTCGGCTTCTCCCTCTCCACCACCCACGCCTGCTCCGGCGCGGTCATGGGTGCGGGCCTGGGACGCAAGGGCGGCGTGGTCCGCTGGTCCACCGCCACCCGCATGTTCATCGCCTGGGGCCTGACCCTGCCGGCCGCCGCCCTCGTCGCCTCCGGCGCCGAGCTGGTCATGCGCACCGGTGACGTCGGCGTCGCCGCCGTCGCGGTCTTCCTGGTCGCCGCCTGCGCCGCGATCTGGTTCATCTCCCGCCGCCAGGTCGTCGACCACCACAACGTCAACGACGTGCAGCCGGCCGGCGCCGAGGAGCCGGGTGTCGTCACCACGGCCATGGCCGCCGTCGCCGTCCCGCCCATCGCGGCCGCCGGCACCACCGCCGCCGTGACCGACGAGGACCTCAAGGCCACCATCCCGGCCGCGACGACGACTCCGGCGGCCCCGGCCGCCGCGGTCTGACCGAGACACACAGAGGAACGGCAGTATGAAGATCGACTGGGCAGCACTCGGCTCCGTCTTCGGGGTCAGCCTCTCCGCCACCGTCGCGCTCGTGGCCCTGTTCACCCTGGGCCTGGTGGGCCTCTCCAAGCACGAGACCGCCACCGAGCAGGGCGGCACCGCCACCCTGGCCCGCAGCGGCGCGTACGCCTGCTTCGCGCTCGTCGCGGCGGCCGTGGCGTACGGGATCTACCTGATCGTCTCCTGACGCGCCGGCGCTGAACGCTCCCTCCGGGTTCGTCCCGGGGGGAGCTTTCGCGTGCCCAGGCACAGCCGCCACGGCAGCACCGGCGCAGGTCAACGGCGAGTTGACGGGCGTTCGCGGTGCGTGGTGGACTGCCCGAGCCAATACGGCGGCATGGAGAGGAAGTCCGGTGCGAATCCGGCGCGGTCCCGCCACTGTCACCGGGGAGCGCACACCGTGCGTGCGCCCCGGGAGCCAGGAACTCTCGCCGCCGGACACGTCGAACCAGGGCGCGGACCCTGAGTGAGGACATACCTGCCACCATGCGTGCCGACCGCGTCTTCGCGTACGGCGCCACGGCGGGCCTGATCGGCGACCGGATCCTCGGGGATCCGCGCCGAGGGCACCCCGTGGCCGCCTTCGGACGAGCCGCCGCCGCCGTCGAGGGCGCCCTGTGGCGCGACGACCGCGCGCGGGGCGCCCTGCACACCCTGATCTGCGCCGGGGGCGCGGCCGCCGTCGGCGCGCTGGGCGCCCGCGCCGTGCGCTCCCGGCCCGCCGCCGCCCGTATCGCGCTGACCGCCGCCGCCACCTGGGCCGTCGTGGGGGGCACCTCGCTCGGCCGGGAGGCCCGCGCCATCGGCGGCGCGCTCGCCGCCGGGGACGCCGAGGTCGCCCGGGAGCGGCTGCCGCACCTGTGCGGGCGCGACCCGCAGGCCCTGGACGAGCAGCAGATGGCCCGCGCCGTGGTGGAGTCCGTCGCGGAGAACACCTCCGACGCGGTGGTCGGCGCCCTGGTGTGGGGCGCCGTTGCCGGAGTCCCCGGGCTGCTGGCCTTCCGCGCCGTGAACACCCTGGACGCGATGGTCGGCCACAAGTCCCCCCGCCACCTGCGCTACGGCTGGGCCTCCGCCCGCCTCGACGACGTCGCGGGCTGGCCGGGTGCCCGGCTGACCGCGCTGGCCGCCGTCCTCGCCGGCCCGGACCGCCGGGGGGCCGTCCGGGCCTGGCGGGCGGACGCCGCCGCGCACCCGAGCCCGAACGCCGGGCCCGTGGAGGCCTCCTTCGCGGGAGCCCTCGGCGTACGGCTGGGCGGAACCCTCTCGTACGGCGGGCGCGTCGAGCACCGGGCGGTGCTGAACGGCGCGGCGGGCCGGCCGGTGGAGGTCGCGGACATCGAGCGGGCCGTACGGCTGTCCCGTCAGGTCACATGGCTGGCCCTGGGCGCCTGCGTGGCGGCCCGGGCGCTGGTCTCCCGTACGAGGAGGGGAAAGGCATGAGCGGCGCGAAGCGCGGCGGCGGACTGCTGGTCGCGGGCACCACGTCGGACGCGGGCAAGAGCGTGGTCACGGCGGGCATCTGCCGCTGGCTGTCCCGGCAGGGCGTGAAGGTGGCCCCGTTCAAGGCCCAGAACATGTCGCTGAATTCGTTCGTGACGCGCGAGGGCGCCGAGATCGGGCGCGCCCAGGCCATGCAGGCCCAGGCGGCCCGCGTCGAGCCGACCGCGCTGATGAACCCGGTGCTGCTCAAGCCCGGCAGCGACCGCAGCAGCCAGGTGGTGCTGCTGGGCAAACCCGTCGGCGAGATGAGCGCCCGCGGCTACCACGGGGGCCGGCAGGAGCAGCTCCTCGGCATCGTCACGGACTGCCTGGAGCAGCTGCGGGGCACGTATGACGCCGTGATCTGCGAGGGGGCGGGCAGTCCGGCCGAGATCAACCTGCGCCGGACCGACATCGTGAACATGGGCATCGCGCGGGCCGCGCGGTTCCCGGTGGTCGTGGTCGGGGACATCGACCGGGGCGGCGTCTTCGCGTCCTTCTTCGGCACGACGGCGCTGCTGTCGCCGGAGGACCAGTCGCTGATCGCGGGGTACATGGTCAACAAGTTCCGCGGCGACGTCTCGCTGCTGGAGCCCGGCATGGAGATGCTGCGCGGGCTCACGGGCCGTTCGACGTACGGGGTGCTGCCCTTCCGACACGGGCTGGGCATCGACGAGGAGGACGGGATGGGGGTCCCCCCTGTTCGAGCGAAGTCGAGAACTTGGGGGAGGGTCTCCCTGCGGGGTGCCGTACGGGAATCGGTCGTGGCGCCGCCGGTGGGTGAGGACGTGCTGCGGGTCGCCGTGTGCGCGGTGCCGCTGATGTCGAACTTCACGGACGTCGACGCGCTGGCGGCGGAGCCGGGGGTCGTGGTGCGGTTCGTGGACCGGGCCGAGGAACTGGCCGACGCGGACCTGGTCGTCGTACCCGGTACGCGGGGCACGGTGAAGGCGCTGGAGTGGCTGCGGGAGCGGGGGCTCGCGGACGCGCTGGCGCGGCGCGCCGCCGAGGGGCGGCCGGTGCTGGGCATCTGCGGCGGGTTCCAGGCGCTGGGCGAGCGGATCTCCGACGACGTCGAGTCGCGGGCGGGGGTGGTGGACGGGCTCGGCCTGCTGCCGGTGCGCGTCCGCTTCGAGCGGGAGAAGACCCTGGCCCGGCCGGTGGGCTCGGCGCTGGGCGAGGAGGTCTCGGGGTACGAGATCCACCACGGCGTGGCCGAAGTCCTGGGCGGAACCCCCTTCCTGGACGGCTGCCGGGTCGGGTCGGTGTGGGGCACCCACTGGCACGGCTCACTGGAGTCGGACGGGTTCCGCCGTGCGTTCCTCCGGGAGGTGGCGGCGGCCTCGGGGCGCCGCTTCATCCCGGCGCCGGACACGTCTTTCGCTGCGCTGCGGGAGGAACAGCTGGACCTGCTGGGCGATTTGATCGAGGAACATGCGGACACGCGTGCGCTGCTGAGCCTGATCGAGTCCGGAGCCCCGGCGGGCCTCCCGTTCCTCCCCCCGGGCGCCCCGTGAGGGCGGCGGCGGCCCTGCGGGCGGCCTTCCCCCACCCCGCCCCTTCCCGAAACCGGGGCTCCGCCCCGAACCCCGGTCCTCAAACGCCGGACGGGCTGGATTTTCCCGCCCCGGACCCGCAAGTGCGGCTCACTACACGGCACTCCGGCAAGCAGGCGGAAAGCCGCAGCCAAATCCAGCCCCGCCGGCGTTTGAGGCGCGGGGTCCGGGGCGGAGCCCCGGCAACGGTCCGCACCACCCTCGAAGGAGTGAGCACCACATGAGCACGCCCTACCCGTTCACCGCAGTGGTCGGCCAGACCGACCTGCGGCTGGCGCTCCTGCTCAACGCCGTGAGCCCGGCGGTCGGTGGCGTACTCGTGCGCGGCGAGAAGGGGACCGCCAAGTCCACCGCGGTGCGCGCGCTGTCGGCGCTGCTGCCGCAGGTGGACGTCGTGCCGGGGTGCCGGTTCAGCTGTGCCCCGGCCGCGCCGGACCCGGCCTGCCCCGACGGCCCGCACGAGCCGGGTCCGGGCCAGGCCCGGCCCGCGCGCATGGTGGAGCTGCCCGTCGGCGCCTCCGAGGACCGGCTCGTCGGGGCCCTCGACATCGAACGGGCCCTGGCGGAAGGCGTGAAGGCATTCGAGCCGGGGCTGCTCGCCGACGCGCACCGCGGGATCCTGTACGTCGACGAGGTCAACCTGCTCCACGACCACCTGATCGACCTGCTCCTGGACGCCGCCGCGATGGGCGCCTCGTACGTCGAGCGCGAGGGCGTCTCGGTCCGGCACGCCGCCCGGTTCCTGCTCGTCGGCACGATGAACCCCGAGGAGGGCGAGCTGCGGCCGCAGCTCCTCGACCGCTTCGGGCTGACCGTCGAGGTCGCGGCCTCCCGCGAGCCCGCCCAGCGCGTCGAGGTGGTGCGCCGCCGCCTCGCCTACGAGGACGACCCGGCCGGTTTCGCGACCCGCTGGGCCGATGACGAACGGGACGTACGGGCCCGGGTGGTGGCCGCGCGGGCCCTGCTTCCGAAGGTGGCCCTCGGCGACACGGCGCTGCTCCAGATCGCCGCGACCTGCGCCGGCTTCGAGGTCGACGGCATGCGTGCCGACATCGTGATGGCCCGGACCGCGACCGCGCTGGCCGCGTGGGCCGGGCGGACCGACGTACGGAAGGAAGACGTACGGCAGGCCGCGCTGCTGGCGCTCCCCCACCGGCGCCGCCGCAACCCCTTCGACGCGCCCGGCCTGGACGAGGACAAGCTGGACGAGATCCTGGACGGGTTCCCCGACGAGGAGGCGGACCCCGAGCCCGACCCGGAGCCCGAGGGTCCGGACGACGACGGCGGTCCCGACGGGGACGGCGGCGGCGTGCCCCCGCAGAGCGGCGGGCCCGAGACCGCGCACGCGCCCGACGCGCCCGAGGAGGCGGCCCCGGAGACCCCGGAGTCCCGGGAGACCCCCGAGCCGCAGCCCTCCGCCCCGCAGGGCGGGGCCGACGGGCCCGAGCAGGCGGCCGTACGGGCCTCCGAGCCGTTCCGGACCAGGATGCTGAGCGTGCCGGGGCTGGGCGAGGGCGCCGCCGGTCGGCGTTCGCGCGCCCGCACCGCCCACGGCCGGACCACCGGGGCCCAGCGCCCCCGCGGCCACCTGGGCAAGCTGCACCTGGCGGCCACCGTGCACGCGGCCGCCCCGCACCAGAAGGCGCGCGGGCGCAGCGGGCCCGGCCTGGTGATCCGCAAGGACGACCTGCGTCAGGCCACGCGGGAGGGCCGCGAGGGCAACCTCGTCCTCTTCGTCGTCGACGCCTCCGGCTCGATGGCCGCCCGGCAGCGCATGAGCGCGGTCAAGGGCGCCGTGCTGTCGCTGCTCCTGGACGCGTATCAGCGCCGGGACAAGGTCGGCCTGATCACCTTCCGGGGTGCCACGGCCGAGCTGGCGCTGCCGCCCACCTCCTCGGTGGACGCCGCAGCGAGCCGGCTGGAGCGGCTGCCCACCGGCGGCCGGACCCCCCTCGCCGCGGGTCTGCTGAAGGCCCGCGAGGTGCTGCGGATCGAGCGGTTGCGCGATCCGAGCCGCCGCCCGCTGCTGGTGGTGGTGACCGACGGGCGGGCGACTTCGGCGGGGGCCGTCGGCGGGGATCCGCGCGAGCTGTCCGCGCGCGGCGCCCGGCTGCTGGCCGCCGAGGGGGTCGCGTCGGTGGTCGTGGACTGCGAGACGGGGCCGGTCCGGCTGGGGCTGGCCGGGGTGCTCGCCGCCGATCTCGGCGGGCCCGCCGTCACGCTCGACGGGCTGCGGGCCGACTCGCTGGCCGGGCTCGTGAAGAACGTACGTACCGCAGTGACATCTGCCGCATCCGACACCAACAGGAGGGCCGCGTAATGCCTCAGGGACAGCCGTCCGTCGTTCCGGACGACGGGCTCACGACGCGCCAGCGCCGCAACCGTCCGCTCGTCTTCGTCCACACCGGCCCCGGCAAGGGCAAGTCCACGGCTGCCTTCGGGCTGGCGCTGCGCGCCTGGAACCAGGGCTGGCCGATCGGGGTGTTCCAGTTCGTCAAGTCGGCGAAGTGGAAGGTCGGCGAGGAGAACGCGCTCAAGGTGCTCGGCGCCTCCGGCGAGGGCGGCTCCGTCGTCTGGCACAAGATGGGCGAGGGCTGGTCCTGGGTCCAGCGGGACGCTCAGCTCGACAACGAGCAGGCGGCCAAGGAGGGCTGGGAGCAGGTCAAGCGCGATCTGGCCGCCGAGACGCACCGGCTGTACGTCCTCGACGAGTTCGCGTACCCGATGCACTGGGGCTGGATCGACGTCGACGAGGTCATCGAGGTGCTGCGGAACCGTCCCGGTACCCAGCACGTGGTGATCACGGGGCGCAACGCGCCCGAGAAGCTCGTGGAGTTCGCGGATCTCGTCACCGAGATGACCAAGGTCAAGCACCCGATGGACGCCGGCCAGAAGGGCCAGAAGGGCATCGAGTGGTGACCTCGTTCAACATTCCCCGGCTGGTCATCGCCGCGCCGTCCTCCGGCAGCGGCAAGACCACCGTGGCCACGGGCCTGATGGCGGCCTTCTCGGAGCGCGGCCTCGCCGTGTCCCCGCACAAAGCCGGGCCCGACTACATCGACCCCGGCTACCACGCACTGGCCACCGGTCGGCCGGGCCGCAACCTGGACGCCTTCATGTGCGGGCCGGAGCTGGTCGCTCCGCTGCTCGCGCACGGGGCGTCCGGGTGCGACCTCGCCGTGGTCGAGGGCGTGATGGGCCTCTACGACGGGGCCGCGGGCCGGGGTGAACTGGCGTCGACGGCGCAGGTGGCGAAGCTGCTGCGGGCGCCGGTGGTGCTGGTGGTGGACGCGTCGTCGCAGTCGCGGTCGGTGGCGGCGCTGGTGCACGGCTTCGCGTCCTTCGACCCGCAGGTGCGGTTGGGGGGCGTGATCCTGAACAAGGTCGGCTCCGACCGGCACGAGGCGATGCTTCGGGAGGCGTTGGAGGAGGCGGGGATGCCGGTGCTCGGCGTCCTGCGGCGTGCTCCGCAGGTGGCGGCGCCGTCGCGGCACCTCGGGTTGGTGCCGGTCGCCGAGCGGCGCGCCGATGCCGTTGCCGCTGTCGCGGCGCTGGCCGACCAGGTCCGGGCCGGCTGCGACCTGGACGCCCTGCTGGCCCTGGCCCGCACGGCCCCGGCCTTGGCCTGCGAGCCCTGGTCCGCGACCACTGCGCTGACGCGCAGCGCACATGCGGCGGCGCCGAACGGACGGCAGCAGCCACATCCGGCCTCGCCGGCGTTTGAGGCGCTGGGGGCAACCCCAGCGGTAGCTGGGGGAGGGCCCGGGGGCAGCGCCACCGGCAACGGCGCCGCACCCGCGGAGCTCAGCGGAGCCCCCGGCCGACGGCCGGTCGTCGCGGTCGCCGGCGGGGCGGCGTTCACGTTCTCCTACGCCGAGCACGCGGAGCTGCTCACCGCGGCCGGGGCGGAGGTCGTCACCTTCGATCCCCTCAGGGACGAGGCCCTGCCGATCGGGACCTCCGGTCTGGTGATAGGCGGCGGGTTCCCCGAGGTGTACGCGCCCGAACTGTCCGCCAACGAGCCGCTCCGGAAGGCGGTCGCCGAATTCGCCGCGGCCGGGGGCCCGGTGGCCGCCGAGTGCGCCGGGCTGCTGTACCTGGCCCGTTCGCTGGACGGGAAGCCCATGTGCGGGGTGCTCGACGCCGACGCCCGGATGTCGGAGCGCCTCACCCTCGGCTACCGCGAGGCGGTGGCGGTGTCCGACAGCGCCCTCGCCCCCGCCGGGACCCGGCTGCGCGGGCACGAGTTCCACCGCACGGTGATCGAGCCCGGCGCCGGCACCGGCCCCGCGTGGGGGTTCACGCATCCGGAACGCCGCGTCGAGGGCTTCGTACAGCAGGGCGTGCACGCCAGCTACCTGCACACGCACTGGGCGGCGGAGCCGTCCGTGGCCCTCCGCTTCGTCGAAGCGGCGGCCGCCCGGCCGTGAGATCAGTCCGCGAAGCCCACCACGAGCCAGATCCCGGCCACCCCGCCCACCGTGCACATCAGCGTGGACAGGGCGGGGTGCTTGTGGTGCGCCTCGGGCAGGATCTCGGCGGCCGCCAGGTAGAGCAGGACCCCGCCGAAGAAGCCGAGGTACGCGCCGAGCGGTTCCTCCGGAAGGGTGAACAGCAGAGTGGACGCGGCGCCGACCACCGGTGCGGCGGCGTCCGCGAAGAGCATCAGCAGGGCCTTGCGGCGGGCGTTCCCGTAGAGGCTGGTGAGGGTGTACGTGTTGAACCCGTCGGCGAAGTCGTGGGTGATGACGGCCAGCGCCACGGCCACGCCCATGCCGCCGCCGACCTGGAAGGCCGCGCCCAGCGCCACGCCGTCGGCGAGGCTGTGGCCGACCATCGCGGCGGCGGCCGTCAGCCCGACCTGCGGGACGCGGGCGCCGTTCTCGGCGCCGTGCGCGGCCTGACGTACGGCCAGGAGCCGTTCCACGACGTGTGCGACGAGGAAGCCGGCCACGAAGAGCAGCAGGGCGAGCGGAACGCCGAAGACCTCTGCGCCCGCCGCGTGGAGGGCCTCCGGGAGCAGGTCGAGGCCGACGACGCCGAGCATCAGCCCGCCGGCCAGGCCCAGCACGAGGTGGCGGCGGTCGGTGACGCGTTGCGCCGTCCATCCGCCCGCCAGGGTCATCAGGAACGCGCCCAACGCCACCATCACGGCCATGTGCCCCTGAATACCGACTCCTCACCGCGCGCGCACTTCCGCGCGCGGGTGGGCTGTGTCGGACTGTTGACGACGGACACGACGAGCCGGTGACGGCGACTACGGAGGGAGGGCCCCCGGTGGGCGAGTACGACACGCAGCTGGTGGTCGGGGTCGGCGGACGCGCGGGGGTTTCCGTGGCGGAGGTCTGCGCCCTGGTCGAGGAGACGCTGCGGGGGGCCGGGCTGGCCTCGGGGGCGGTGACGGCGCTGGCCACGGTGGACTCGAAGGCGGGCGAGTCGGGGATCGCGGGCGCGGCGGAACGTTTCGGCGTGCCCCTCCTCAGCTACCCCGCCCAGCAGCTGGCCGCGATCACGGTGCCGCACCCCTCGGACGCGGCGCGCACGGCCGCCGGTACGCCGTCGGTGGCGGAGGCCGCGGCTCTCGCGGGGGGCGGGGAACTCCTCGTGCCCAAGCGCCGGTCGGTGGCGGCGACCTGCGCGGTGGCCACGGCCCAGGCGCACGACCTGCGGCACCACGGGGACGCGGAGGTGATGGACGCGGGCTCGGCGCTGGTGGACCTCGCGGTCAACGTACGGGCGGACACACCCCCGGAGTGGCTCAAGCAGCGGATCGCCGCCTCCCTGGGGGATCTCTCCGCGTACCCCGACGGCCGGTCGGCCCGCGCGGCGGTGGCGGATCGGCACGGGCTGCCGGTCGAGCGGGTGCTTTTGACGGCCGGGGCGGCGGAGGCCTTCGTGCTTATCGCGCGGGCCCTGGGCGCCGTACGGCCGGTGGTGGTGCATCCGCAGTTCACCGAGCCGGAGGCGGCGCTGCGGGACGCCGGGCACCGGGTGGAGCGGGTGGTGCTGCGGGCTTCGGACGGCTTCCGGCTCGACCCGGCGGCGGTGCCCGAGGACGCGGACCTGGTGGTGGTCGGCAATCCGACCAACCCGACGTCCGTGCTGCATCCGGCGGCGACGCTGGCCGCGTTGGCCCGGCCGGGGCGGATCCTGGTCGTGGACGAGGCGTTCATGGACGCGGTCCCGGGTGAGCGGGAGGCATTGGCGGGGCGGATGGACCTGCCGGGGCTGGTGGTGCTGCGGAGCCTGACGAAGACGTGGGGGCTGGCGGGGCTGCGGATCGGCTACGTGCTGGCCGAGCCGGAGGTCATCGCGAAGCTGGCGGCGGCGCAGCCGCTGTGGCCGGTGTCCACGCCGGCGCTGGTGGCGGCCGAGGCGTGTGTGGCTCCGGCGGCGCTGGCCGAGGCGGAGGCCGCGGCGGGGCGGATCGCGGCGGACCGGGCGCACCTGCTGGCGGGGCTCGCGGAGTTCGAGGAAGTCACGGTGGTGGGGGTGGCGGAGGGGCCGTTCGTCCTGATCCAGGTGCCGGGCGGGGCGGAGGTCCGCACCCGGCTGCGCGCGCTGGGCTTCGCGGTGCGGCGGGGGGACACCTTCCCGGGGCTGGACCACTCCTGGCTCCGGCTGGCGGTCCGCGACCGGGCCACGACGGGTCGGCTCCTCCAGGCCCTGGACCACGCCCTTGCGCTGACCGCGCGCTGACCACTGCCCTGGCCGGGCGGGGCGCGCGCTGACTGCTGCTCTGGCCGGGCGGGGCGCGCGTTGACTGCTGCTCTGGCCGGGCGGGGCGGCGGTGGGGTTGCTGCGGGGGCACGGGGCGGGAGCCGGAGGCCGGGGGCCAGGCGTCGGGGGTCGGAGGTCGGAGGTGGGGCAGGGGGCCGGGGCAGGGGCAGGGGCAGGGGGCCGGGGCAGGGGGGCGGAGGTGGGGCCGGGGGTGGGGGCGGGGGCGGGGGGGGGGGCGCGGGGGTCCCCCGGGGGGGCGACGTGCGAGGGCCGCGGGGGAGGT